>CANGYP010000029.1 GCA_947458235.1 Alphaproteobacteria bacterium | reverse complement strand
TGGAACGTCGCATTGCCACGCCTCGGATCCTGAATATTTTCAATGTACTCGCGCATAGGCTTTAGCATGCAAAACTCCTTCTCATGGGATCTTGCTGGCTATTTAAATCTTTTTGCAAATCTTAGCTAGATTCTAATGCGATTGCCCTGAGGGGTGGTGCGCCAGCCATTGCGCGATCAGGCAATCGGCTTTATGATGAGGGGCCCCTTGAAGCCTCCTTCTGATCGTATCATGTCCCCCATTCTGCCCGTTTTTTCCCCCTTTCCCATCGCCTTTGTTCGGGGAGAGGGGGTTTATCTATATGATGCCGCTGGCAAACGGTATTTGGATTTTGGCAGCGGGGTTGCGGTATCCTCTTTGGGGCACAGCCATCCTGCTGTTGTGCGGGCCATCACGGAACAGGCGCAGCGTCCTTTGCATGTATCCAACTGGTATCAGATTCCTGAACAATACGAAGCGGGGGAGGCCCTGATTGCCCACACCTTCGCAGATTATGTTTTTTTTGCCAACTCCGGCACAGAAACCATCGATGGGGCCATCAAACTGATCCGCCAGTACCAGATTTATCACAAACACCCCGAACGCTATCGCATCATCACCATCAAGGGGGCCTTTCACGGGCGCACCTTTGCGGCCATGTCGGCCTGTGGCAAAAACACCTTTCCCCCTGATTTACCTGGGTTTGACGCGATCTCCTTTGGGGACTGGGATGCCCTAGAATCCGCCATTACCCGCCACACCGCAGGCATTTTGATTGAACCCATTTTAGGCGAAGGCGGTGTTCAGCCTGTCCCCTTGAATCAACTGCGCCGCCTAAGAGAGCTTTGTACTCAACACGATTTGGTATTGTGTTTCGATGAAATTCAAACGGGCGTGGGGCGCACGGGTCATTTGTATGCCTACGAAGCCACAGGCATTACCCCCGATGTGCTAACCACGGCCAAGGGACTGGGGGCGGGCTTTCCCGTCGGGGCCATTTTGGCCAACGCCAAGGTGGGGGGCTGCATGCAATCGGGTATGCATGGGTCCACATTTGGGGGCAATCCCTTGGCGTGCAAGGTGGTGTCCGCTGTTTTGGCAGAAATCACACACACCCCATTTTTGGACCATGTCCGCACCATGGGACAGTGGCTTTGGGATCAGCTAACGGCCCTCACCAAAACCTATCCCCACATTTTTTCCCAAGTGCGCGGGGCGGGCTTGATGCAGGGACTGGTGTGCGGGGCATCTTTGGATAACCGATCCGTGGCCCTCTCCCTGATGGAAAAAGGTCTGTTGGTGATTCCCGCAGGCCAAAACACCATCCGCCTGATCCCCCCCCTGATTGTCACAAAGGATCAGATTGACGAAGCTATTGCTATTTTGGGTGATTTTTGCGAAGATTCCTCTTTTTCGTTTCGTCAACACCACCCCTGACCATGATCCGCCATTTTTTAGATTTGGATGCCTTGGATGCAGAGACCTTGCGGGGGCTGTTGGACCAAGCCCTTTCCATGAAACGCAGCCGCACCTTTCCCGCCGCTTTACGGGGAAAAACGGTGGCGATGATTTTTGAAAAACCCTCAACCCGCACCCGATTTTCCTTCGAGCGGGCCATTCATGATCTCGGGGGCCACGCCATTGTCGTAAACAAAAACGACATGCAGCTGGGGCGCGGGGAAACGGTTGCGGATACGGCGCGGGTTTTATCCCGCTATGTGGATGCCATTGTGGCCCGCACCTTGGACCATCACACCTTGGTGGAGCTGAAAAACCATGCCACCGTGCCCATCATCAATGCCCTGAGCGATCGGAGCCACCCCTGCCAGATTTTGGCGGATGTGTTGACAGTTCAAGAAACCTTTGGGCCCCTGACCCACCCCCGCATCACGTGGATTGGGGACACCAACAATGTGTTTTTTTCGTGGCTTCAGGCCTGTTTGATTTTGAAATTGCCCTTGACCCTTGGCTGTCCCCCTGCCCTATTCCCTGATGCTTTAAAAAAACAGTTTGATCAAAACCCGCTTTTGACATGGGCGGAGGATCCCCTCAAGGCCGCCCACGGTGCGCACATTGTCATGACTGATACATGGGTTTCCATGGGATGTCTGGACCCTGAAGCCCAAACGCGCCTCCTCACCCCCTATCAGGTTAATGAAACCGTTATGAAACAGGCAGATCCACAGGCCATTTTCCTGCATTGTCTGCCCGCAGTACGAGGCCAAGAGGTCACCGATGCTGTCATGGATGGGCCCCAAAGCCGTGTCTTTGATCAGGCCGAAAACCGCTTGCATGCCCAGCGTGCTCTGTTGTTATGGTGCCTACAAACCCCCAAAGCCTAATCATGGACCCCGTATGTCTTAAAGAGGGGCTTTTGGCCCTGCAATCGGGTGCCCTTGTGGTGATGCCCACAGAAACTGTTTATGGGCTGGCGGCAGATGCCACCAACCCCCAAGCCATCGCTGCCCTGTATGCGGCCAAGGGGCGCCCCGCCAGTAATCCCCTGATCGTCCATGTTGCCGATCAAGCATCGGCCCAGCGTTGGGGGGGGTTTTCGGAAACCGCGCATAAACTCGCGGATGCGTTTTGGCCCGGTCCCCTTACCCTTGTTTTGCCCATGACGGCCGAGGCCAAAGCCCACATCGCCCCCGCCGTCACAGCAGGGCACGATACCTTGGCCCTTCGGGTTCCCCATCATCCTTTAACGCTTCAGGCGCTACGCGCCCTCCCCTTCCCTCTTGCCGCGCCCAGTGCCAATCTCTCCAATCAGCTTTCCCCCACACGGGTGTCCCATCTTCATCACCAACTGCTTACCCATGTGGCCCATATTTGGGACGGCGGGCCCTGCATCCAAGGCATCGAATCCACCATTGTCCAAATCATCGGAAACAACTGGGCCGTATTGCGTCACGGCATATTCACAGAAGAGGCCTTAACCGCATTTCTAAAAACCCCTCCCCTTTCCGCCACAGCCACAGCCCCAGGGCAATCCCTACGCCACTATGCACCGCACCATCCGATGATCCTCAACAGCACAAAGGTGGGGCCCGAAGACGCCCTGCTAGCCTTTGGTCCCCACGTCCCTGCGGGGGCCATGATCACCAAAAACCTGAGCCTTCGGGGTAACCTTCACGAAACGGCTGCCCGCCTGTTTGACGCCCTGCACACGCTGGATCAATGGCCATGCCACCGTATTGTGGTTATGCCCATTCCTGAAAGTGGGGTGGGACTGGCCATCAATGAACGCCTGAAAAAAGGGGCGATGACACGGGGTCATGAATCCGCAATGGCTTGAAAAAAGGCTACGCATCCCCCTTCATAATCCGCTGTTTATCCCGCTGCCACGTGCGTTCTTTTTCGGCTTCGCGTTTGTCATGCTTCTTTTTGCCTTGGGCGGTGGCGATTTTGGCTTTGATCAGACCCTTATCGTTGCTATACACCTCCAGCACCACAGCTGTCATTTGGCTGCGCGCCATGGCCCCCATAATTTTGTTAATTTCCCGTTTGTGCAGCAGCAACAGCCGAGGTCTTTCCTCCGCATGATTCCCGTGACGGGCAAAAGGATACGGGGCAATGTGCATGCCCACCGCATACAGATTCCCTTGTTTTTCAACAATATAAGCATCTTTGAGTTGTCCGCGCCCCATACGCAAAGATTTCACTTCTGTGCCCATCAGTTGCAGGCCCGCTTCCCAAACATCCCCCAAAACATAGTCATGGCGGGCTTTGCGATTGACCAGATGAACGGGGGAGAAAGGGGAGGTTTTTTTCGCTTTGGCCATCACGAAAGCCCGCGCATGGCTTGAATGAGGGTGTCTTCTGTCTCTTGGGTGACAGGAACCAACGGCAAACGCAGCACGTTTTGACAGAGCCCCAAACGAGAGGCCACATACTTCACGGGCCCCGGACTGGTTTCATAAAACAGGGCATCGTGCAGGGGCATGAGGGTTTGCTGAACCGCTCTGGCCTGTTCCCATTGTCCTTGCATCGCCAGAGCGTGAACGTTCGCACACATTTTTGGGGCCACATTGGCCGTAACAGAGATGGATCCCGCCGCCCCCATCGCATAAAAGGCCAAAGCCGAGGCATCATCGCCAGATAAAAAGATAAAATCTTCAGGTAGACCCCGCGCCCGCAGGCGCAAAATGCGGCCCATATCCCCCGTGGCATCTTTGAGGCCCGCAATACGGGGTAGGCGGGATAGGGCCAAAATCACATCATCTGGCAACGCCAATCCCGTCCGCGTTGGCACGTCATATAAAAACAGGGGCAGGGATGTGGCCTGATGAATGGCCTGAAAATGGGCCAAAAGTCCCGCTTTGGTGGGTTTGTTATAATAGGGGGTAATCAAGAGGGCGGCATCGGCCCCCATGGCGGCGGCGGCTTGGGTGAGTTCAATGGCTTCTGTTGTGTTGTTGGATCCCGTGCCCGCCATCACAGGGCAGCCCCCTCTGACAATCTCAATGCAGCGTTTGATAACGGCCAGATGTTCATCCATGCTTAATGTGGCGGATTCCCCTGTGGTGCCGCAGGGCACAAAACCCCTCGTGCCCTGCGCCATTTGGAATTCGATCAATTGGGCAAAGGCCAGAAAATCCACATCCCCCTGTATAGTCAGGGGCGTTAAAAGGGCAACCATAGAACCAGAAAAAAAAGATAGTGTCATAAAAAGCCTTTATCGCATCAAACGCCACGGGATCAAGCACACGGCGGCAGTGCCCGCCCCCCATATCAACAACAAGAGGGGCAGACGATAGAGAACATCCTCCCCCATCACGGGCCATGAGATGACAATGGCAATCCCCATCACCAAGGCACAACTCAGGAGTATGGGAATATGGGGCAGGCTATTCCACAAGCGCCGCCAGACTGTCCCCTGCGCATCAAAGACAATCAACGTATCCGCCACTGGGTTCAACGTCACACGCACAGATCGCGCCAACACAAAATGAACCCCAAACAGCAACACCAGACTTAGGGCAAACATGACGATATTCCCCCTCAGACGCTCCCGTAGATTTTCCCCCTGTTTATGGATATCGGGATGCAGACGAATCAAAAAGGGCCAAGCATTTTGCCAATGTTTCCAAACGCTTTCGGTATCCAGATTGTGTTGCCTGCTCACTGTGGCCATAAACAGGGGGGCCTGTAGATGATTCAGTGTCATCTGATCGGGAAACACGTCTTTGATGGGGGAGACTTTCAAGGTCGCGATGCTGGGATCGGCTTTTAAAATGGCTTGAATGGCCTCCCCCTGATCGGCCAAAGCAGGGGGTAGAGTGAAAACAATTTGGGTTTGTGCCTGCTGTACCCACGCTTGGTGTTTGGCCCATAGCAAGCCCGTTCCCAGAACAAGACACAACAGCACAGAGGCCGTCAGCAATGTGATCGCATAAAAAACCCCAACATGATGGGAAACAAAAAAAATTCTACGCGACAGAGCGCGTAAAACTTTTGGGGATGCAGGGTTCGATGTGGCCATGGCCCATATCATAATGAGAAAAGAGGGGATCGACAAGGCCTAGGGCAGCACCCTCCCCCTGTTGCAGGGTCATCACCACCGTTATACCACTGCGGCAAAACTCCAGAATCATACGCATCATGATGCCATGCAATGTGTCATCCATACCCGAAAAGGGTTGATCCAAAAGCACAAAAGCTGGACGATGCACAAAAGAGCGCACAAACATCAACACTTTTTGTTGTTGATGGGACAAAGTGCCCGCTTGGGCATGGCGATGGGCCCCCAGACCCAGCGCTTGGAGCAATTGATTGCAAAACCGAATATCACGCTCTTGGATTTGCCGGTTCAGGGCCACAAAAGGCATGATGATGTTTTCCAGTGTGGACAGTTCGGGGGCTAAGATCACAGCCTGCGGCATAACCCCAAAGGCATGGGAGGGCAGCTTCCCTATGTAACAGCGGGAAGAGACCACACCATGATTGGGTTTCAGATGGCCTGTGAGCGTCCGCATCAACGTTGTTTTTCCACAGCCAACAGGACCCTCGATCACCGCCGCGCAACCGCGATCCAAAGCAAGGCTTACATCATTGAGCACCCAATCCGTTTGCCCCGCATAACGAAAAAAAACATGGTTCGCAGAAAAAAATCCAAGGGACATGCACCCACCGTTACAGCGTTCTGGATGTTGTGTGTCAGCATCCTTTAACCACCCTATCGCCTTTTCGTACCTTTGACCAGAGGGTCGGGTCAACGGCTAGGGCTGTTCATTTCTTACTAAACTTTTCTCATACCGTCATTGCGCGCCTCTGGAGGAGGCTCGGCAATCCAGTTTTCTCGATCGTGGCATTTCTGGATTGCGTCCTGCTTCGTTCCTCGCAGTCGCAATGACGAATATTTGGCATAAGCCCTAAGGAGACATGAACAGCCTTGGGTCAACGGCATTCAATCATGCGTAGGAGATATTGGCCTATTGAACAACCATAAACAGAAATACCGTTTGCCAGCGGCATCATACAGATACCACCCCTCATAAAGCCGATTGCCACATCACGCAATGCCCTAGTGTACGCTGTTGAGGGGGGTAACTACATTGCTCGGTCAGGGGGGATCGGGCAAAAAAAAGATTGCTTTTGAAATTCATGCAATTCGTTCCTTGTAGCCTCACTTAACTCTTTAATCCACTGGGCTATGGATGCATTACCTGAAAGTAATTTACTCTCAAATGTGATAACAAGCACATCATACATGTCTGCGTTTTGTGGAATATTTTTCTCTAAGAGTTTGGCTACCTCCACAGCGGCAGAAGCCCAGACTTGTTGCAATTGGTCGTATAGGGACAATATGCTCTCTAGGTTCGCAGTTTTAAAATAAGAAGACTGAAGTTCGAGTGAAGAATCCCTTTTAAGGTCCTGGGAAAGGCGCTGCTCATCTAGAACTTTTAGTTCTTGACACCCTCGTAAAAAAAAGTATTTTAGAAGAGTATCTAGGGCCTGATCGGCCTTAGAGTTTCGCAGAAGAATCTGCTGAGGATATTCTTGTATATGATGCTCGTATTCCTCAATAAAAACACTTAGATTTTCCATTGATCCAAGGTTTTTCAGTAGTGGATTCCTAACGATATATTTAAAGGGGTCGACAACCGATGCAAACGTTTTGGGATCTGTATTCTTAATAAGTGGTGTATTGGGATCATGCGATAGAGGACCAGCAGTTGTAGCAGTTGTACAAGACTTTTGAACAGCCTCGGTGGGGTTCAAGGCGTGTTGTGTTGTAATATTTGCTGCAAAAGCCTTAAATCCCTCAATAGTGGGGTTTTTTCCTTGGGTCCTTATATCGGAGAGATAATCTTGGATCCACTTGTCTGGATAACCTTCTTTTTTTCTAGTGTGATTTTGGTACCAATTCCAACTGTTGGTGTCTCCGTCGATCATAATGAATAGCTCCCTAGTTAATAAAAATGATAGGCATCGTAAAAACCATGAGACGGATTTTCTATAACAAATGTCACACTTCCCAAAAAATCCAAAAAATTTTTGAATGGTTTATGGATGGGGTGGCCCCGCTCCAAGCCCCAGAGCAGATCCCCAAAAGACGCCCGATGGGGAGCCTTAATAGACGCGCTTCTGCGGTGGGATGACCTCGGCCTCGGGGGTGAGGGTGTGCATATGCACGGGGCGATAGTCAATGCGGGCATCGCCGTCGGTGTTGATCCATGACAGGGTGTGTTTCATCCATTGGGCGTCATCCCGTTCGGGGAAATCCTCGTGCGCGTGGGCACCGCGGCTTTCTTTCCGTGCATTGGCGGAATGCAGCGTGGCAACCGCTTGGGGCATCAGGTTTTCCAGCTCCAAAACCTCCACCAAATCCGTATTCCAAATCAAGGAGGGGTCTGTGACTTTGACATCCTTCATCTTTTCCGCAGAGGCGGTGATTTTTTGCACGCCTTCCTGCAAGACCTCGTTGGTGCGGAAAACGGCGCAATTGTTTTGCATAATTTTCTGCATTTCCAAACGCACAGAAGCTGGCAAAGTTTCCCCCTTGGCGTGACGCAACCGGTCAAAACGGTCCAAGGCTGCCTCGGACAGGTGGGCTTTGACGGGTTTGTGGGTCCGGGATCCCGACAAGTCCTCGGCGGCTTTTTGGGCAGCAGCGCGACCAAACACCACAATATCCAACAAAGAGTTACACCCCAAACGGTTGGCCCCGTGAACCGATACACACGCGGCCTCCCCTATGGCCATCAACCCAGGGCAGACAGCATCGGGGCTGAGGGATGTGGGGTTTAAAACCTCCCCCATATAATTGGTGGGAATGCCACCCATGTTATAGTGAACGGTGGGCAACACGGGAATGGGGGCCTTGGTGACGTCCACACCCGCAAAGATTTTGGCGGTTTCAGAAATACCCGGCAGACGTTCATGCAAAACATCCGCCCCCAAATGTTCCAGATGCAAGAAAATATGATCATTGTCCGACCCGACGCCGCGACCCTCGCGGACCTCCAGCGTCATAGAGCGACTCACCACATCGCGGGATGCCAGATCCTTGGCATTGGGGGCATAGCGTTCCATGAAGCGCTCGCCCTTGCTGTTGGTGAGATACCCCCCCTCGCCCCGCGCCCCTTCGGTGATCAAACAGCCAGAGCCATAAATCCCCGTGGGGTGGAATTGAATGAACTCCAGATCCTGCAAAGGCAAGCCCGCCCGCAGCACCATGCCACCCCCATCCCCCGTACAGGTATGGGCCGAGGTACAAGAGAAAAACACACGCCCATAGCCCCCCGTGGCCAGAACGGTCTTGTGGCCCAAAAAGCGGTGCAGGGTTCCATCCTCCATGCACAAGGCCAGAATACCACGGCAAACGCCCTCTTCATCAAAGAGCAAATCAATGGCGAAGTATTCAATAAAAAATTCTGCATTGTGTTTCAGGCATTGTTGATACAGCGTGTGCAAAATGGCATGACCCGTACGGTCCGCCGCCGCACAGGCCCGACGGGCCATTTTCTCGCCCTTATTCACCGTATGGCCCCCGAAAGGACGCTGATAGATTTTTCCGTCCTCCGTACGGGAAAACGGGACCCCGAAATGTTCCAACTCTAAAATGGCGGGAATGGCTTCACGGCACATGTATTCGATGGCGTCTTGGTCCCCCAGCCAGTCCGATCCCTTCACGGTGTCGTACATATGGTTTTGCCAGCTATCCTCATCCAGATTCCCCAACGCGGCGGCAACCCCCCCTTGGGCCGCCACGGTGTGACTGCGGGTGGGAAAAACTTTCGTGACACAGGCGGTTTTCAAACCCGCCGCCGCCATGCCCATGGTGGCCCGCAAGCCAGCACCGCCAGCCCCCACAACAACAACATCATAGTAATGATCCACCAAAGGATAGGCTTGGGACATGAACAACTTCCTTTTTCCTAAAACTTAGCCGCCAAAACAATCAGTGTGTACGCCGCCACCAACATCAAAACCCCATGCACGACCTTCAGGGACAATAAACTAAACAACTTGGCCTTAGGGCAGTGCACATAATCCTCTATCACCACACGCAAACCTAAATAACTGTGCCAAAGAGACACCAACAGATACGCCAGCAACACCAGCCCCCGCACAGGATGAGCCAACCACACCCGCGCCGCATCAAAAGGCATGGTGGACAGATGGACAAGGCCCGCCATAAAAAACGGCGCCAGCAACAACAACACGATGGAGGAAACTTTCATGGCCCACCAATGCCCTGTTCCAGAACGGGCAGAACCCAAACCCTTGGCACGCCCCAAAGAAGATCGTTGAATATCAGACATAATACAACCTGCAAAGTGTTCCCAAGGTCAGCACCACCGTGCCCAGCACAATCAGAATGTTGGATGTTTTAACGGCAGGCAAATCATACCCATACCCCATATCCCAGATCAAATGCCGCAGCCCCGCGCAAAAGTGATACCAAAAGGCCAAAACAAACCCCACCACAACAAGGGCACCCACGGGGGTTTTTAGACAATCAAGGACTTGATCGTACACAAACGGCTCAAACATCAGCAGGGCCAACAGAATCACAATCCCCGCGGTGGAGAGGGATAGAATAGCCCCCGAAATCCGGTGGGATATAGACAATACAGCCGCCAAAGGCAGGCGGTACACCTGAAGATGCGGGGAAAGAGGACGGTTTTTCTTCATAAGGGCTCTCGATGGGACTGTCCCAAACACAATGAATCCACTATAATCTGGCCACGGTCGGTGTCAATGGGGTGAACTCATACAACCTGAAATTCACCTCTTGACAAAAAAAAAAAAACAGATGATTGTCACTTTCAATGTAATTGTTGGTTGCTTCCTTAAGAAAGATCCGTAGTGTATGTACGCCATTTTTGCCCATTCTGGATCACAGCATCGCGCAGCTGTGGGGGACTGTGTCTCTCTAGATAAAATCGACGCTCCTGTGGGGGCATCCATAAGGCTCGATAGTGTTCTGTTATGCCAAAATGACACATCGGTATCTATAGGGGCTCCTTTTTTAGGCGGTGCCTTTGTGATGGCGGAGATTGTATCCCACACTAAGGGCGATAAAGTTATCGTTTTTAAAAAGAAGCGTCGTCATAACTACCGTCGCAAGCAGGGCCACCGTCAGTGGCATACTCTTGTAAAAATCACCGATATTGCCTTCGCTTAAAGGAGAAATGACTTATGGCCCATAAGAAAGCTGGGGGAAGTTCCCGTAACGGTCGTGATTCCATTGGTCGTCGCTTAGGCATTAAGCGTTACGGTGGTGAGAGTGTTATCTCTGGTAATATCATTGTCCGCCAGCGCGGAACGACAGTGCACCCTGGTGCTAATGTTGGGATGGGAAAAGACCATACTCTGTTTGCAACAGCATCAGGGACTGTCATGTTCACCAAAAAGTCCAATGGACGTAATTTTGTTTCCGTCGTTGCACTTGGGTAGGGCTCATCGACGGGCAGCCCCCATAAATCACTGCAAATCTGGGACAGGCGCCCCTCAAGAATCAACTGCTGAACCGACAAATACATGGCCGTGGCCCGCAAACGGGGGCCATTCTGGACAGGCGCCCGCACAGACTCAGGAAAAGAACCCCACCCAGTTGCGCACGCCACACCCGAGGCAACACACCACCGCCGCCCAATGCTCCGTCACGATATATTTTGGCTCTGGTCAATCAAAGACTTGACGCCGCTCCGTCGCCACCACGGACACGCCACTCAAATCTACACCACACCCCGTGCACTGATCAGGGACTTCGTGCGCCACCACCGCGTCCAGCGTGTCGGTCATCATCAAGGTCTGACCCTTGTGCCCCACCTGACCACCACTTTTGTTCCCACTCACCTCCCGCAACCTCTGGGGGACGAGCTTCTTACGCAGGCCATCACTGGACGGCGGCTTGCTGCTGTTGCCGCTGTTTAAACCAAGACGACGCTCGAACTCGCCAATAATACCCATTCACTTTCAAACACATACAAATTCCCCCATGTGTTTGAAAAAATTCCCTCTCCCGCTTGCGGGAGAGGGTTAGGGAGGGGGTCTTTTTCACTATTTTTCAGAACATGATCCTTATTGCAGCCCCCTCTCCCCGACGGGGAGAGGGGGTTCTTGATTATGGTTTGGTATGAGGCGAGAAACTGACAAAAAACGGTCGATATACTGAACGTACATTGACTATTTTTTGGCAGGATTCGCAGCCCAGCATACGGGAAAAGTAGCTTTTGAGCAAATGATGACACGCCCTAAGGGTTATTTTTCATAGCCTGCACCAGTGACGTGACGTTATAGCGCATCATGGCTTGATAGGTTGGGGCGGGGCCAGTGTCTGAGGACAGGGCATCGGTGTATAAAGCTGGCCCCACCACCGCCCCTGTTTCAGCGGCCAGTTGTTTGATGATGTTGGGGTTACCCATGCTTTCCAAAAACAGGGCGCGGGTTTTTCCAGATTGGATTTGCTGGATTAAGTGTTTCATTTCCTTGGCGCTGGGTTCATCATCAGTGCTAAACCCCGTGGGGGCCAAAAATGTTACGGCGTAAGCATCGGCGAAATACCCAAAAGCATCGTGTGTGGTAATCACGCGGCGTTTTTCATGGGGGACGGCGGCGATTTCATCCTTAACCCACGTATCCAGCGTGGCTAAGTCCCCGTCCAGCTTTGCCCCTCTGTCGCCGTAGTCTTTGGCGTTGGCGGGATCGGCTTTTTGTAAGGCCGCAGCTATGGTTTGGGCATACATCCGAGCATTGTCGATATTTTGCCACGCATGGGGATCAATGCCGCCATGATGATGGTGGTCGTGATCATGGTGATGGTCCTCTTCGGGATCTTTCAGGGTCAAGGTACGAACCCCTTGACTGGCCACCACAACGGGGGCGGTGGCACCCGATGCGGCAATCAGGCGATCGATCCAGCCCTCGAATCCTAAACCATTCACAATAATGATATCGGCATCTTTCAGGGCCTTGGCATCCTTAGGCGTGGGTTGAAACACATGGGCATCGCCGTTGGGGCCCACCAGTGTGGTCACGGTGACATCCTCTCCCCCCACCTGTTTGGCCAAATCCCCAAGGATACTGAAGCTGGCCACGACCTTTAGCGGGGCCGCTTGGGCGGTACTGCTCCCCAAGATCATACCCACCAAGAGGAAGAGGGGTGTCAATACTTTTGTCATCATCATGCGCCTTTCATTGATTCAAATGCTTAAAGGGAAAATAGCGCGCCCGCACGCTGCCATAACGACCCAGCAGCAGAGACACCAGATACAAAGCCCCCGCCGATAAAACAATGGCTGGCCCCGAGGGCACATTGATATGATAGGAAATCAACAACCCCGCCGTGCTGGCCACCAAACCCAAACCCGCCCCCACCCCCACCATGGGGGCAAAGCTTTGGGCCCAGAAACGGGATGCCACCGCTGGTAACATCATTAACCCCACAGCCATCAGCGTGCCCAGCGCCTGAAAACTAGCCACCAGATTCACCACCACCAGCACCAAAAACAGCAGGTGAATCCCCCCTGCCCCCTTACAGACGGACCTTAGGAAAACGGGATCAAAGGCCTCTGTCAACAGTGCCCGATAAAACAACGCAAAAGTAATCAGGGTCAACGATGACACCCCCGCCATCAGGCGCAAAGAGGCATCATCCACCGCCAGAACACTGCCAAACAAAAGGTGCATCAAATCCACCGTACTGCCTTTCAACGCAATCAGCACAACCCCCAAACTCAGGGCCATCAGGTAAAACGCCGCCAGATTGGCGTCTTCTTTCAGGGTTGTGCTGCGCGTGGCCAGTCCCACCAGCAGGGCCACCACCACCCCCGCCACAAAGCCACCAAAGCTCATCAGGGACAGCGACGCCCCCCCCAGCAAAAAACCCACAGCCACCCCAGGCAAAACGGCATGGGCCATGGCATCGCCCATCAGGCTCATTTGCCGCAGCATCAACAGAACCCCCAGCGGGGCACTGC
The DNA here is from genome assembly GCA_947458235.1 of Alphaproteobacteria bacterium. Classification (GTDB taxonomy): domain Bacteria; phylum Pseudomonadota; class Alphaproteobacteria; order JAJTHO01; family CANGYM01; genus CANGYM01. The sequence continues at coordinate 3,425 of CANGYP010000029.1, read as the reverse complement.
TCAGGCTTAACAGTACACAGCCCAGCAGGGCCTTGGTCATAAAGCCGTATTCTGCAAAGGGCGCAATCAAGGCGGTGTATAGGCTCATGCGGCGCAGACCTCCCCATGATCGTGCCATTGCCGTGCCAGCGTATCGGCCTTGCGCAGGTTGTCCTCTGTCATCACAGTGGGGGTGGGACCCCACGCGATACATTCCCGCGCCAGCAACAGGACCTCAGGGAAAAAGGCCTGTACTTGTGGTAAATCATGCACGACCGCAATCACGGTTTTGCCTTGATGATGCCAGTCCCTTAAAACTTGCATCAGATCCGCCGTTGTGCGGGTATCGATGGCGGCAAAGGGCTCATCCAGCAAAAATACATCCGCATTTTGCACCATCAGGCGGGCAAACAGCACCCGCTGGAACTGCCCCGATGACAACACCGAAACAGGCCGACCCGCAAAGGATTCCATGCGCACAGCCTCCAGTGCCCGCAGGGCTTGGTGGCGCTGGGGCTTTGTAACCCCCCACCACAGGCCGCACACTGGCCAAAATCCCAAAAGAACCATATCAAACACCGATACGGGAAAGCTACGGTCGATTTCCGTCACTTGGGGCAGATAGGCCACGGCACATGGGCCCGTTTTTTGGATATGGCCTGACAGAGGTTTCAGCAGGCCCATCATCGCCTTGAGAAGTGTGCTTTTCCCACCCCCGTTGGGGCCGATGATGGCGGTTAAGCTGTTATCCGCAAAGGTGCCGCACAGATGATGCACGGCAGGGTGCCTGTCATACCCCAAGGTGAGGTTATCCAAAATGACACTCATGATAAAACCGCACCCATCACAGACCAGATCCCCAGCAAGACAACAGCAACAAAAAGCAGACGAACCCCCGCCGGATATGATAACCATGTGGGTCTAGGGGAAAAATGGCTCATGGTTTTGGGCTTGCCTCAGAAAAACATCGCATGTTATACTATAACACCATGACAGCCTTGGCCAGAACAATTTTGCGCACGTTATCATTTTTTCTTGTGGTGGGGGGTGGGGGACTTTTGGTCTTGTGCCTGAGTCCTACCCCCGCCCGCGCCCACCCCCATGCGTGGATTGATGTGCAATCCAACATTCTGTTTGATGCACAGGGCCAGATCACCGGTCTGCGTCAGACATGGTTGTTTGATGAATTTTATACCCAATTTGCCCTGCAGGATTTTGGGGCTGGCCAGACAAAGGCCCTCGATCCCAAAAAACTATTGGAACTGGGGCGGCAAAACTTGGACAACCTAAAACCGTTTGGCTATTTTACCTTTATGGATGCGGGTCAAACCCGTCTGACGTTTTCGGGATATCGGGATGTGGCTTCGGATATCACGAACAATCGGATTCGTCTTTCTTTCACTTTGATTTTCGCAAACCCTATTGATCCCCAAAAACAGGCCGTCAGTTATCGGATTTACGATCCCAGTTATTATATTGATATGAAACACGTGGACAAAGACGGCGTGACGATCCATAACGCCCCATCCTGTCACGCAACCCTAGAGCGTCCCAAACCCGACGTGGCCATCATTGCTATGGCAGGGGCATTGGATAAAAATGCCAAAGCGCCAGATGATTTGGGGCGTTTTTTTGCTGAGCGTGTTCGTATCCACTGTAAAACCTGATACCATCCCATGATGCACGAACACCCCCATCCCCATCATCATGCCCACGGTCACACAGGATGTCCCCATCACGATCATGAGGGCCATCATGGGCCTCTGCCCCCCCAAGGCCACAACGTCCGCCCCGTTGTGCGGAGAATTCTGGTGGTGTTCGGGGTATGTTTGGCGGTGGGGGCCGTGGTGTTTGCGGATGTGTGGAAAGAACACGGCGGTGCCCTGTTGCTGTGGATACAGGCCCAACAAAAGCTGTTTCATAACATCATGGGCAGGGATTTACGAACTGTGGCAGAAACCCACGCTTTTGGGGCTGCGCTCTCATTGATGACGGTGGGGTTTTTGTATGGCATTTTTCATGCGGTGGGCCCTGGGCATGGCAAGGTGATTGTCACGGGATATTTGCTGGCGGGGCGGCATAATCTCCGGCGCGGGATTATGGTCTCGGCCCTATCATCGTTGCTGCAAGCCATAACGGCCATTGTTTTGGTGGTGGGGCTTTATCAGGTTCTGGGAATGGCGCGTCAAGAAACGGAAACGGCGGCGGCGTGGCTAGAGGTGGCTGGTTATGGCTTCATGGCCTTGGTGGGGCTGGCCCTGCTGCTGCGCGGCGTGGGCGAGGCATGGCATCTCAAAGACGATCACCACCACCACGACGACTGCAATCACAGCATAGACCCTGCGGCAGTAGCGGCGGTGGCGGATCGCCGGTCTTTGGCCCTGATGATTCTGTCCATCGGGATTCGACCCTGCACGGGGGCCATTGTTTTGTTGGTGTTTGCCTGCATGTTGGGCGCGGTGTGGGCGGGGATTTTGGCCACGCTGGCCATGGGAGTGGGGACGTTCATCACCACCGCCACGCTGGCGGTTTTGGCGTTGCAATCCAAAACGGGGTTGTTGCGGTTGTTTGGGGCATCCGAAACGCTGCTGCGTGGGATCCATGCGTTTCTGGGTGTGGGGGCGGGTTTGTTCATTCTGGTGGTGGCGGGTTTGTTTTTACTGGCCAGTTGGCCGCAGGACCAAGATTTACCCCCACCCCAACACCCTTTGCTGCATCAGAGATAACGCCATGATCCCTGATCGCGTAACGGCCTATTGTCATCATCATGCTGTGGAGATGACCCCCATTCGTCAGGTGCTTCTGGATTATCTTTGGACCCATGGGGCCCCCGCCAAGGCCTATGACATGATCGAGGTGCTGCGGCAAAAGGGCATCGGATCCCCCAAGCCCCCCACCGTGTACCGTGCCATTGATTTTCTGGAGGCGCAGGGCCTCGTTCACAAAGTTCATGCCCTGAACGCGTTCGTGCCCTGTCATCACCCAGGCACACACAAGGCTTGTCAACTGTTGATCTGTGAAGCGTGCGGTGATGCCAAAGAATTTTGCGATACAGAACTCTCCGCCCTGATCCCTGCTAAGGCCAAGGATCTGGGCTTTCACCCCCGCGCCTCGGTGGTGGAGGTGTTTGGGATGTGCTCCAAATGTTGGGGGGCAAACGCTGTGTAAGACAAAATACCTTATTGTGCTTACCCCTATCGCCGAGTCACCCCTTTTTTTAGGACACGCTTTATCTCCTTTGGCAATAGGCTGGCCTATAAAATTTCTTAGAACTGAATAAGAAACACAAGCTCACCACCAGGGCAAAATCACGAATAGTATTTGATTAAAAGGCTTAGATAATATAGACGTTGACTCTTCAGAAACCTTTAAAAAACAAGAAGAGAAAAGGTCGCAAAATGTGTGAATTTTTGAGTTATTTTCGTGATTTAGAAGATCCAAGGCAG
>CANGYP010000028.1 GCA_947458235.1 Alphaproteobacteria bacterium | reverse complement strand
CTAGGGCGTGTCATCATTTAAGCGAGAAAGACGGATTTTTCTGGATGCTGAGGCGAGAAACTGGCAAAAAATGGTCGATATACTGGACGTATATTGACTGTTTTTTGGCAGGATTCGCAGCCCAGCATACGGGAAAAGCCGCTTTTGAGCAAATGATGACACGCCCTAGATCATCAAAGGCCAGTTCCATCATCTGCGCGGCCAGTTCAGACCCGATGCATCATTATGTGGGCAAAAATCTCGTGACGATACTCTCTAAGCGAGAAAGATGGATTTTTCTGGATGCTGAGGCGAGAAATTGGCAAAAAACAGTCAATAGACTGGACGTATATTGACTGTTTTTTGGCAGGATTCGCAGCCCAGCATATGGGAAAAGCCGCTTTTGAGCAAATGATGACAGGCCCTAAAGCGAAACTCTCGTTTTTTTGGCATCTTGACCATAACACCAGAATCCGTCATGGTCGGTTGTTTTCAAACCTTTATCTGGTGATACAATGAAATTACGCGTCAGAAAGGCCATTTTTCCCGTGGGGGGGTTGGGGACGCGCTTTTTGCCAGCCACCAAAGCCATGCCCAAAGAAATGTTGCCCATCGTCGATAAACCCTTGATTCAGTACGCGGTGGAGGAAGCTTGGGATGCTGGCATTGAACAATGTATTTTCATCACAGGCCGAGGCAAAGCCGCCATCGAGGATCATTTTGATTACAGTTACGAACTGCAGCACACCTTGACCGCCCGCCACAAAGTCGAACAGCTTGCCAGCTGTCAGCAGTCCATCCCCCATGCGGGCAGTTTTGCTTTTGTGCGACAACAGGACCCTTTGGGATTGGGCCACGCCGTGTGGTGTGCGCGGCATTTGATCGGGGATGAACCCTTTGCAGTGATTCTGGCCGATGATGTGGTGATGAATCTGGGCGGGCCCTCTTGCATGAAGCAGATGGTGGCCGCCTACGAAACCTATGCGGGATCCTTGGTGGCCAGCGTTCTGGTGGAGCAAAACGCAACCGCCAGCTATGGGATTCTGGATGTTGAATCCGAAGGAGATGTTCTGAAAGCCCGCCATGTTGTGGAAAAACCAAGACCCGAAGATGCCCCATCCCGCTGGGCCGTCATGGGCCGTTATATTCTGGAGCCCGCCATTTTTGATCCCCTAGACCGCGCCGTGCGTCATGCCCAAACCACACAGGGGGAAATTCAGTTGACGGATGCCATCGCAGCCCTGTTGCCCGAAACGCCTCTTTATGGCATAAAGTTTGACGGGGTCAGATACGATTGCGGCAGCAAAGTGGGCTTTTTGCAGGCCAACATTGCCTTTGCCCTCGCGCGGCCCGATTTGGCAGACCCGCTGAAAACATTTTTAAAGACGTTGGATCTCTAAAGGAAACGTTTATGAACATCGTTGTTGTTGGATCGGGTTACGTGGGCCTTGTGACGGGGGTGTGTTTTGCTGAGCTTGGCCTGCGCGTCACCTGTATGGACCACGATGCAGCGAAAATTGATCGTTTGATCATGGGGGATATTCCCATTTATGAACCGGGCCTACAAAATCTGGTGCTTTTGAACCAAAAGGCAGGGCGTTTGTCCTTCACCACCGATGCCGCCGCCTGCATAGGGCAGGCCGATGCGGTCTTTATTGCTGTGGGCACCCCCACACGCAAGGGGGATAATCATGCAGATTTGCAATATATTTTCGCGGCGGCGCGGGATATCGCCCCCCATTTGCGGGATTATACGGTGATTGTGACCAAATCCACCGTGCCAGTGGGCACAGGCCGCCGTATGGCCTCTATCATTCGTGACATGAACCCCGCAGCTGCCTTTGATATGGTGTCTAACCCAGAGTTTTTGCGCGAAGGCACCGCCATCAGGGATTTTATGCGGCCTGATCGTGTGGTGGTGGGGGCCGAAACACCCAAGGCCGTTGCGGTCATGCGGCGTCTTTATGAACCCCTCACGGGTCAAGACGTGCCGCTGGTGGTGACAACGCTGGAAACGGCAGAAATGGCTAAATATGCCGCCAACGCCTTTTTGGCCATGAAAATTACTTTTATCAACCAAATGGCAGATCTGTGTGAAGTCACACAAGCCAACGTGAACGATGTGGCCAAAATCATGGGGCTGGATCAACGGATTGGGTCCAAGTTCCTGCGTGCAGGTCCGGGATATGGGGGATCCTGCTTTCCCAAGGACACCCGCGCCCTAGCGGAAACGGCCCGCAGTCTGGGGGTAGAGTTGGGATTGGTCCGTCAGACCATGGATTATAATGATGCGCGAAAACACACGATGGTGGATCGGATTCTGGCGGCCTTTGGTGGTGGTGTTGCGGGCAAAACCTTGGCCATTTTGGGCCTGACGTTTAAACCGGGCACCGATGATATGCGGGATGCCGCCAGCTTGGTGATTGTGCCCGCCCTGCGGGCCGCTGGTGCCCATCTGAAACTGTACGACCCCAAGGGTATGGAGGAAGCCCAAAGCTGTTTAGGCGATGATGCGGGCCAGTGGTGTGCCAACGCGCTGGATACCCTCAGCGGGGCGGATGGGGCCGTGTTAATCACCGAATGGGACGAATTTCGCGCCCTGTCCCCTGAAGCCATCGTCAGAATGTTACGGGATCCTGTTTTTGTGGATCTGCGGAACGTCTATGATGTTCCCGCCATGCAAGCCGCTGGGGTGGCCTATACATCCTTGGGCCGTCCTGTGGCATCCCTTGTGTGTCCATCCATGACGCGTGCCCCCGCCGAGGTTTTGTGATGGACAAAACAACCCTGCTCCGTGCCATGAAACACACCATGGATGGCCTGTTTTCCCGCTGTGATGACGTTCTGGGGGAGCAGGCAGACCTAAGCTATGACGGATCGGTGTTGAGCATCGTGTTTGACGCAGGGGGCACGGCCGTTATTAACGTGCATCAGGCCAGCGGGCAAATTTGGGTGTCCTCTCCCGTCAGCGGGGCACACCATTTCTCCCTGAGGGAGGACGGCACGTGGGCCTCCACCACAACCACCTTGGCACAGGTCATGGAACAGGATTTTGGGGTTACGTTGGGGGCTTAAGCCACACTCCGTCCAAAAACGGCGCTTACCAAACCAAGTGCAACACTGCGGAAGACGGTTGATGGATTTTTCCAAAATCGATAAAATGCTTGACGAATATATATATATATATTAGGCTAATTTTGTTGATATAGTTTTCCCCCTCGGGACACTTGGAGTTTTGCGCAACTTCGCGTTCAAAACGAACACCCTGTTGTCGCAACTTTCAGATTCTGAGGGGTGTGGGACTGTATCATGGTTCTTTAGACCCCCCAAAAAAAGGGGAGGATGTATGAAGTTTACCTCTTACCACTTTCAAATTATCTACCCCCTCCTAATAGGGGCCCTTTGTGTGATGGCAGTGATTGGGGAAAGACTGACCCCTAACACACCCACCACCACCCCCACCACCCATTCCTTTCCATGGGAAGGAGGGGGTGACTAGTAAAAACCAGCACCACTTGCATTCTTAAAGCGGTGCGGGTTTATGAAAGGGATCCCCTCTCGCGAAAGCGACAGGGGATCCGCCACCTTGACACCGCCCCCCATGCTGCCCATATCCTTTAGGTGTTTTCAACCCACCCAAGGAACGTTCTATGGACATCGAAAAATTCACCGAAAAAACCCAAAAAACGCTGCAAGCATCCCAAACACTGGCCATGCGTGCGGGGCATCAGCAGGTGACGCCGTTTCATATCCTCTCCGCATTGCTGGAGGATGAGGATGGCCTAGCCAAAAATCTTTTGCTTGGGGTGGATATCACGCTGTTGACGCAGCGCATTGAGGGGGAGATGGCCAAACTGCCTAAGGTCTCTGGCACGGGCGCCGAAATGCACTGGGGACGGGAAGCCGCGCAGATTTTAGACGAGGCCACCCGTCTGGCCACAGCCTATAAAGATCAATACGTCACGCAGGAACGCCTGCTGCAGGCCCTTGTGGCCTCAAAAAGTGCGGCGGGGGACCTGTTGCGTTCTCTGGGCGCAACCGCAGAAAAACTGGAATCCCAAATTGCCAAAATCCGCAAAGGACGCACGGCGGACTCTCCAGCGGCCGAGGGGGGGTATCAGGCCCTGAAAAAATACACCTTGGACTTTACGGAAAAAGCCGCATTGGGAAAAATCGACCCCGTCATCGGCAGGGACGAAGAAATTCGCCGCACCATTCAGGTTCTGTCCCGTCGCACCAAAAACAATCCTGTTTTGATCGGGGAACCCGGTGTGGGGAAAACCGCGATTATTGAGGGGCTCGCCCAACGTATCGTGAATCGTGATGTTCCCGACAGTTTAAAGGATAAAAAGCTTTTGGCGTTGGATCTGGGCGCTCTGGTGGCCGGCGCCAAGTTCAGAGGGGAATTCGAAGAACGCCTGAAAGCCTTACTGGCCGAGGTCTCCGCCGAAGAGGGTCAGGTGATTTTGTTTATTGATGAACTGCACACGCTGGTTGGGGCGGGCAAAGCCGAAGGGGCCATGGATGCCAGCAATATGTTAAAGCCTGCCCTAGCGCGGGGGGAGTTGCACTGTATTGGGGCCACAACGCTGGATGAATACCGCAAATACATTGAAAAAGATGCGGCCCTCGCCCGTCGTTTCCAGCCCGTGTTTGTGGATCAACCCACCGTCGGGGAAACCATTTCCATTTTACGGGGGATCAAGGAAAAATATGAACTGCACCACGCTGTGCGTATCAGTGACCACGCTCTGGTGGCGGCAGCGACCCTGTCGGATCGTTACATCAGTGATCGCTTTCTGCCCGATAAGGCCATTGATTTGGTGGATGAGGCCGCCGCCCGCCTGCGGATGCAGATTCAATCCAAGCCCGAGGCACTGGAGGACATGGATCGCCGCATCATTCAGTTAAAAATTGAGCAGCAGGCCCTGAAAAAAGAAACCGACGAGGCCTCTGTCAAACGCCTGTCAGAATTGGAAAAGGAACTTTCCACCCTGACGGAAACCGCCACCGTGGAAACGGCCAAATGGCAGGCCCAGCGGGATCAACTTGGCAACATCCAAAAAACCAAAGAAGAGCTGGACGTGTTAAAAGTCGCCCTAGACACTGCCCAGCGCTCTGGGGATTTGGCCAAGGCTGGAGAGATTGCCTACGGCAAGATCCCCACGTTACAAAAAAAGCTCTCTGAACTGGAGGCCACCACCCAAGGCATGGCCAACGACACCGTCACCGAACATGACATTGCCAGCATTGTGTCCCGCTGGACTGGCATTCCCGTGGATAAGATGCTGGAGGGCGAGCGGGAAAAATTGCTGGCCATGGAATCCGTCCTATCGCAAACCGTGGTGGGCCAACGCGAAGCCGTGGCGGCTGTATCTCAGGCCGTGCGCCGTTCCCGTGCGGGTTTACAGGATGCCAACCGCCCCATCGGGTCGTTTTTGTTTTTGGGCCCCACAGGGGTGGGAAAAACCGAACTCAGCAAGGCTTTGGCCCAGTTTCTGTTTGATGACGAAGCCGCTTTGCTGCGCATCGATATGTCCGAATACATGGAAAAACATGCAGTGGCCCGTCTGATTGGGGCCCCCCCAGGGTATGTGGGCTATGAACAGGGGGGGGCGTTGACCGAGGCCGTCCGCCGTCGCCCGTACCGCGTCATTTTGTTTGATGAGGTGGAAAAGGCCCATAACGATGTGTTTAATATCTTGCTTCAGGTTCTGGATGAAGGCCGCCTGACCGATGGCCAAGGCCACACGGTGGATTTTAAAAACACCGTTTTGATCCTAACATCCAACTTGGGCAGTGATGTGATTGCCAGTCACCCCCATGGGACACCGTCAGACATTATTTTCCCGCTTGTCATGGATCGGGTGCGCGGGGCCTTTCGTCCCGAGTTCATCAACCGACTGGATGAAATTTTGCTGTTTAACCCCCTGTCACGGGATCAGATGGCGGCCATTGTGGACATCCAACTCAAACGCCTTCACACCCTGCTGGCAGGGCGGGATATTGCCTTGACGGTGACGGATCCGGCCAAAGCTTGGTTGGCGGAGCGGGGCTTTGATCCCAACTATGGGGCCCGCCCGCTCAAACGCGTGATTCAAAAACACGTTCAGGATCTTTTGGCACAGGCCATCCTCAGCGGTACCTTGGCCGATCACACCACCGTTGTGTTGGATGTGCAAGGGGACGGGCTGGGTTTAGTCTAGGGCGTTGGCCATTGCGATGGGACATGATTATGGCGGTGTCTAACTCGAAGTGCAACATCCTTTGAGAGCGGCGGAAAGGTCGGGCTTCACAAAAAGACTCTCCACAGAAACGGGGTAATAGGGCACATCCGAGGCCTTGCCTGCCCCCCGTCGTTGGTCGTACAAATGCTGGATCAGGGACCATCGGGCCGTAGCCGCCACTTGATAGCCGCCATCCTGATGGATCAACGTGTCTGGGGGCAAACGCGCCGCAACAGACACGAGGGGGCCATGAAACAGGGGGAGCCAATGCTCCATCCCCGGAAACGCTTGCCCTGCATCGATGGCCTGATAGAGGGGATCTTTGGCATAGGTGCCCTCTGACAGGATGCGGTAGGCCTCCTTAAAGGCCTGAATGCTGGTAGGGGTTAAAATCACCTCGCTGACGGGAGACAGGATCAAACTGCTTAAGACGCGCACCGTACATTGAGATACGGGATCAAACGCCCGCAAACTTTCCACCGTATCCCCAAAACGATCCAAGCGCACGGGATGTGGGGAAAAGGGGGCAAAAACATCCACAATGCCCCCGCGAAAACAGTATTCCCCCCTTTGGCGAACGGTACTGGCACGCCTGTAGCCGCCACTGCGGAGCCAATCCTCCAGAACCGTATCGGGTAGCTGATCTCCCCCACGCACATGATGGATGTGGCCTGTAAAAAACGAAGCTGGTGCCACTTTTTGCAGCCAAGCCGCAACCGCCGTCACCAGAATCGTGGGTTGATCGGCACATCCCATGGCCAAGCGGGACAGAGTCGCCAACCGCTGGGCCATGATATCGCTGTCGGGACTGATACGGGCGTAGGGATCGGTATCCCATGGCGGCAGCCGCAATACCCGTACACTCGGATCAAAAAATTGAAACACCTGATGGGCATAGGCCATTTGATGTTCGTTGCAGGCGATGTGAACCAGCAGTGTTTCTGCGGGCGTGTGCGCTCTGGTCTGGATCAGATCATACAAAGGACGGTCACTGTCCAGCGTCATGGCAAAGGATACAAAATCGTACATTCAAGGACAAAAACCCTACGCGAAGATGGTATAGAAATCTATAGAAACGTGTATGTATGAGTTCACCCCAATTGAGACAGATTCGATAATCAAGCGGTGTTGTTGTTTTCTGGGTGAACGGTTTCTGAAACACCACGGTTGCTTTTTTTGAGGGCATGGGATCCCCCCTCATCAGCGGCGAAAGAGGAGGCGGCGCACAGGCCAAAGCATCCAACGGCGGCCCCGCAGCACCAGCAGCAACCCCACCAAGCCACTGATCCATGGATGATAGAACATCCACAAAACACCATGGGCAAGGTGACGTTCTATCCACCCCGTTTGGGGATCCTGCGTGGTCATGCGGCTCCAGCGATACAGGCTTGCCAAGGGGTCAAAGGTTGGTGCCAATAGCCTTGGGGCCCAAGCATATACAAAATCCGGCAGATTGCGTTTCATCCATCCATTGATTTGCGCCTCTGTGCGATCCCAAAAAGGGGGGAGGGTGGCCCGTGTGGTCTGGGCTTTGGGCTCATCTTCAGAGACTAGGGGCACCTGAAACCCATGGGGCCCCGCAAACAGAAGGCACATCAAAACCAACATCACCCAACGCACACACACCCCTCTTTCTTTTTATCGTATCTTAAGGGCGCTTTTAGGAGATGTTTTGGGGATCGGCCACCACCCGCATAAAATCCTCCCACTCGCGGGGGGATAGGCCAGATGTGGCTTGATCCACCGCCTCGCCCCGCCAGAGTTTTTGCACCATAGCCACCATGGTTTTGGACAGATGGGCACCGTGCAGGCGGTATTCCTCAAAAGCCTCCGCCGCCACGGGCACCCACTGTTTGACAATGTCGTAAATCACATCGGCATAGGCACGAATTTCATACTGGGCATGGCGGTCCGCCCGCAAATACAGGAAATGAAACAGATTATGCAGATCAATTTTCCAATACCACTGGGTGTAATAATTCAGGGTCAGGTTCATGCGGGCCAGCTCTCGGGCCAGACCCTCGGTGCCTTCGTTCAGGACATGGCCAGATTCGTCCGTGTTCATCAGGGCGATATAATCATCATAACAGCGCGTGGCGTCCTGTTTTAAGATCTCCAAAACCTCTGCCGTGCGCTGGGGGGACAGGGGCTCGGGCTGGCGTCCCTGTTTGTTGTTTTGGGATTGGGGGGCGCAGTGTTCAGGACTGGGCAGATAAAATTCCTTATCCATGATGGAATAGCGGGCGGAATACTCATTCACATTGGCCGTGCGGTGACGAATCCACTGACGGGCCACAAAGATGGGCAGTTTAACGTGCAATTTGATTTCGCACATTTCAAACGGGGTGGTGTGCCAGTGACGCATCAGATACCGAATCAACCCCCGATCCTGCTGCACCTGTTTGGTGCCGCTGCCGTAGGACACGCGGGCGGCCTGCGTGATGGCGGCATCATTGCCCATATAATCAATCACCCGCACAAACCCATGATCCAAAACGGGCAGGGTTTCATACAGCAGCGGCTCGATCCCCTCGGCAATGGCGCGGCGCGTGACGGCGGGGGCGTGTTCTGTGGATTTTTCTGTGGACATGGGGGGCAAAACGTTTTTCAATGGGGTCTATCTTAGCCAAAAATCCCCAAAAACGAAAGCATCAATATGGCCTTGACGCGCTCCCCCCTTGCCCCTCAGAGGATGATCTCTTTGCCCCCCATGGCGGGGGTGCGTGTGGCCACCACGGCCGCTGGTGTGCGGTATCAGGGGCGGGATGATGTGACCTTGTTTGTGTTTGATCGTCCGGCCAGCTTTGCTGGTGTGTTTACCCTGTCGGCTACGGCCGCCCCATCCGTGAAGCACAGCCGCCGCGTGGCCGCTGGAGGCAGCGTCCGCGCCATATCCATTGTGGCGGGGAATGCCAACGTCTTTACGGGAAAAGCAGGGTATGACGCGGTGGAGGCCATCACGGCGGATTTGGCGCATCACCTGAACTGTTCGCCCCATGAGATTGCCCATAGTGCCACGGGGATTATTGGGGAGCCCTTTCCCGCCAACCGCATCCTGCCCCACCATGCCGCCCTGATTGCCCATGCCACGGCCGAGGGCTGGGATGCCGCCAGCGATGCCATCGCCACCACAGACACCTATTCCAAACGCGCCACGCATCAGGTGCATTTGCCCAGCGGGGCCATTGTGACGTTCAATGGCATTGCCAAGGGATCGGGCATGATCAAACCCAACATGGCCACCATGCTGAGTTACATTGTCACCGATGCGGCCGTTGATCCTGACATTCTGCAGGCCATGCTGACACGGGCCGCGGATCAGACGTTTAATTGCATTTCTGTGGATACGGATACCTCCACCAGCGACAGTTTGATGCTGGCGGCCACGGGGGTGGTGCCCCTCAGTCCTCAAGATCATGATGCTTTTGAGGCGGGTTTAACCCAAGTCTGCCAAAATTTGGCCCTGCAAATCATTTGCGACGGCGAGGGCGCCCGTAAACTGATCACCGTCACCGTTACGGGGGCCGCCAGCACCCATGATGCCAAGGCCGTGGCCATGGCCGTGGCGGAATCGCCCTTAGTCAAAACCGCCATCGCCGCCGAAGACGCCAACTGGGGCCGTATTGTTATGGCCATTGGAAAAAGCGGCGTTCCGCTGGATCCCGCCCGCCTAACCGTACAGCTGGGGGGGCACCCGTTGGTGGTATCAGAGGGGCGCATCACCCCCTTTGATGAATCCCCTTTTGCGCAGCATTTAAAAGAAGACGAGATCCGCATTGCTATTGATTTGGGGATGGGATCCGTCCGCGGCCATGCGTGGGGGTGTGATTTGACCCATGCCTATATCGACATTAACGCCAGTTATCGGAGTTAGACACCGCCTTTGTTCTCCGCAGACGGTATCTATGATCTATGACGCGGTGTCTATGGTGCCCAGAGCCGGAATCGAACCAGCGACACAAGGATTTTCAGTCCTTTGCTCTACCGACTGAGCTATCTGGGCACAGAGCTTATGGTTATAAGCAGGGTGGAGGGCATTGTCTAGAGGGTTTGTAAGGGGTGTCGTGTTTTCTTGACCCTGAACTCTCTTGGGTTGGGGTAAAATTGTCATGCCCCTGAGCCTTCTTTACGGCGATGCATTTCAAAAAGCTATCAACAAAGCCCAAAAAAAACACTGGAATTTGGATCCACTGTTTAAGGTTATCGATCTTTTGACCCGAGAAGAGCCTTTGCCCAGAAAATATAAAAATCACGCCCTGTCTGGGGATTTGCAAGGGTATTGCGAATGCCAGATCGGATAATGGCCCAAAAAAAATCCCATAACATTCTTGACGAATATATATATATATTAAAGTAAATTCTGTAAAGCTAAATTTCCTTAAAACAACGTTGAAAAACAATGTTTTTTTGGGGATTTAGGGTATAGTTCCTGAGAGTTAATGTTATGTTAGCACCACTGGGGATCCCTCTCTCAAAAGAGGCACAGCAGATGGCTCTGCTGTTCGCCTCTGAACAGGACAACGTGGAGAAAGGCCGCCAAGTCTTTCTAAACACCGTAGCCATAATAGCTGTTTATGAAGCCATAGGCCTCATCTACGGTTGGCCAGAGTGGGTCGTTCTGGAACGATCCAAAATGTGGACTAAAAAGGAACGTCTAAAAGATGTGTCTTTGCATGACTTACCCATAGGTGATGGGACGCTTCTTTGCGTTCCCATCCTTCCAAAACAAAAAACTGTGACTGTGATCCCCCCCTCGGGGGCTCTGGGAGTTGTAGGGGTCCTATTTCACGAACATTTCAACTACGTTGAAATGTTGGGGTTCTATCGTTTGCACCAGCCTTTGCAAAAGGTAACGCTCGATGTAGCGGACTTTTTCGACGAAAAAAGCGGCGATAATAACTTTGAGGAGCTATTCCGATGGCTCCCAAAAGTTTAGTTAGTTCTTAAAATTTAGCCTCCTCCTCTAATGAAGATGATTCTTCAGACGAGGTTGGGGGCTTTCTGGTTTCTGGAGGCTGCGGTACTGTGGGGCCGTCTCTGGGAATGCTTGCCCCAAAACGCTAGTCAAAAAGAGATTTCCATTCCGTTTATTAGGAAAGTTCTGGAATGCGGGGGGACAGAGGACAGATAAACCTTTCCGTCCTCCGCCCTCCGCCCCCTTCATGCCCCCTCATAAACCAAAACGTCCCCCCGCAACCGAACAGCCATGTGTCCGTTCTGAATGGCCCTCAACAGCTTGCCCGCCACCTCGGCCCGCCATCCCTGATCCAGCAGGGTGGGGGCTTTGCCAAAGACGCGCAGGGCTTCGCGGTTGGCCAGCAAGGATTCCGGCAGATTGTTTTTCTGGGCCACATCTTTGATGATGGCGGAGAGCAGAAAGAAACGCACCGCCTCTTCGTCTTTGTCTTTGGCAGGTGGGGGTTTTTTGAACATCGCGCACAGGGCGTCGAAATCCTGCCAAAATTCTTTGTGCTCAGGGAAAACATGGGCGGGGGCTTGGGCGCCTTTAGAGGCAGCGGCCAACAGAGCATCGTCCGATAACAATCGCCGCCGCGCCGTGTTGGTGTGACGGGCGATGCGGTCCCGCACCACCACCAAGGCCCGCGCCGTTGGCACGTGGGGATAGGACAGATGGCCCACTTTGAATTTCTCCCCTGTGTCGTGTTCGGACAGGGTGGCTTGGAATGTGCGTTCAATGTCCGCCATGTCCTCATCAAACCAAGAGCGCCGCCCCATTGTCTGCAGGCGTTCTGTCAAGCCTTGGTAAATGCTATTCAGGTAATGCACATCCTCCGCCGCATAATGTAAGTGCCCCGCTGGCAAGGGGCGACGTTTCCAATCCAAAGGGGTTTTGATCTGGGAAAAGGCAGAATCGCACAGGGTTTTGACCAACTTTTCATAACGGATTTGCATTCCCATGCCGCAAAACGCCGCCGCCAACTGCACATCAAACAACGGCGCGGGCACAACGGACAGGGCGTGGCGCAGGGCCTCAACATCCTGTTTGCCGTCATGAACAATTTTCAGCACCTTGGGGTTCATCAACAGAGGCCGCAGCAGCGTGGCATCGCAGGCCAAAGGATCAATCAAAACGGGATCCTGCTCTGGAAAGGCCATTTGAATCAAACACAAATGGGGGTAATAGGTTGTCTGGCGAACAAACTCCACATCCAAGGCCACCTGTGGTTCATCCGAAAACCGGTCTAAATAGGCGGCCAAAGCCGATGTTTCCGTGATCAAAAGAGGATTCATAAAAGCCACCTGAGGATAAAACACCAGTCGCCGAGCGATGGGGACAGAGTCTTGAATTTTTCTGCTCTATCCTTTATGAAAGGTTTTTATGATGATGGCAAGAATGGCGTTTTCCCATGACTGAAAAACTCTCCCACGTTGAGCATGTCAAGGCCGACAGTGAAAAACTGCGCGGCACCATCAAAACGGATTTGAATGATGCCCAAACCCCGTTTTCTGAGGATATGTATAACCTTTTGAAATTTCACGGGGTCTATCAGGGTTACAACCGCGACACCGCCACCGAGCGGAAAAAACTAAAGCTGGATAAAGAATACGAAATGATGATTCGTGTGCGCATCCCCGGCGGGCGCATGAATCGGGCGCAATATCTGCATTTTGACGCGCTGGCCGATCAATACGGCGGCGGGAAATTGCGCTTCACCACCCGCCAAGCCATTCAGTATCACAACATCCTAAAGGGGGATTTGCACGCCACCATTGCGGGTATCAACCAAAGCCTTTTCACCACCGAGGCCGCCTGCGGCGATGTGGTGCGTAACGTCACCACCATTGCAGCCCCCATTCACGACGCCATTCACCAGCGTTTGTATCAGGATGCGGATCTGTTGTCGGCGGCGTTGTTGCCGCGCTCCAACGCCTATGCCGAGATTTGGTTGGATAACGAAAAATTCGCCGACATCCACAACCCCTCTGTGAACAAAAGCGGGGGCGAGGTTGAGGATTTATACGGCACCACCTATCTGCCCCGCAAATTCAAAATTGGCATCACGGTGCCACAGGACAATTCGGTGGATGTGCTCACCAACGATTTGGCCATTGTGGCGTTGTTTGACGATCACCAAAATTTGCTGGGGTACAACATTCATGTGGGGGGGGGCTTGGGCATCACCCATAACAAAGCCGAAACCTATCCCCGACTGGCCACCCCCATTTGTTTTGTGGGGCCGCAGGACTTGCTGGCCGCTGCCCGCGCCGTGGTGACTGTTCACCGCGATTGGGGGGACCGCACCAACCGCAAACATGCCCGCATCAAATATGTGGTTCAGGAACAGGGCGAAGCGTGGGTCAAAGCCCAGATGGAACAGGTCATGGGACGCCCGCTTGAGGGCCCCAGACCCCAAGCCCCTTATGGCATCGTCGATCATTTGGGCTGGCATGAACAGGGAAATGGGTTGTTATATCTTGGTTTGCCCGTCCTGAGTGGCCGTGTTCATGATGTGGGCACGTTGCGTTTGCGCTCGGCCCTGCGCCGTGTGGTGACGGATTATGCCCCCCTTGTGGTGGTCAGCCCCACGCAGGATGTCATTTTGGGGGACATTCGCCCCGAAGACCGCGCCGCAGTGGAGGCCGTGTTTCAAGAGCACGGGGTTAAATTGCGGGATGATCTTTCCAACGTGCGCCGCTGGTCCATGGCCTGTCCGGCCTTGCCCACATGCGGGTTGGCCCTAACAGAGGCCGAGCGGATCCATGATCCCCTGATGACCGAGCTTGAAACGATGCTGGCGGACATTGGCCTCAGCCAAGACCTGTTTACGCTGCGCATCACGGGCTGCCCCAACGGCTGCGCCCGCCCCTATGCTGGGGATATTGGGTTGGTGGGCCGCACCCCTGGGCTGTATGCCCTGTATTTGGGGGGGGATTTTTTGGGCACGCGATTAAGTGAAAAAATCTTGGACAAACTGCCCTACGAAGCCATCACTGGCACCCTGAAAAAGGCTTTTGTGGATTTTCGGGACCATCGAGAGGACAAACACGCCACCTTTGGGGATTATTGTCATGATCGGGGGGCGGACTACATGAAGGCTTTGCTGGCGGATGCCGCCTGATGCTGCCCCTGATGCTGGATGTGGAGACCCTGCCCATCGCCTTAGTGGGGCGGGGGGAGGCCTATGAGAAGCGTATCACGCTGCTGAGGGAGGCGGGGGCGGAGAATTTGGATATGTATTTGGTGAATGAGGGGCCCCCTCCCCCCTCTGTGGGGGAGGTCTGGGGTGGGGGGTGCATGTCCCAAAACGACCATGAGACGCTGGATCTTCTCGGCCTACGCCCCCCCACCCCAGCCCTCCCCCACGAGGGGGGAGGGAGCCACCTCCTCACCACTCTCTCCGCTGGCACATACCGCGTTGTGTACATTGCGGGCCTGAGCGAGTCTGAAGCCCGCCCCTATTACACCGCCGCCAAAGCTGGTGGGGCCTTTGTGAATGTGGAGGACGTGAAGCCCCTGTGTGATTTTCATGTCCCCTCCCTGATGCGGCGGGGCCCCGTGATGATCACGGTGTCCAGCGATGGCCAAGCGGCGGGCCTGTCCAAGGCCATCACGCAGCATTTGGGGCAAACGGTCTTCCCCGAGCCTTGGGCCCAGCATTTCACAGACCTCGTGGCCCTGCGCACCCGCATGAAGGCCGAAGGGGCCAGCTTTGCCGAGGTGGCCAAGGCCCTGAGGGAGGGGTTTGCGGGGGTGGTGACGGCCGCCGAATGATGGGCGAATACCCAGAGCTCGAACCAAGACCCGAATCTTGTGCCCACAGTGGTCTTCCAGAGTCAGGGACAGGGAATGGGTTGATCCGTTTATTGCCCCCCCCCATGCCCCGAAACGCCTGCCCAGCGGGGGGGGTGGCCGAGGCGGCGGCGGGTGGCGGGGGTGATGCCGCCCATGACGATCAGGGGTTTTTTGGCCGCCCGCATCATTTTGCGCAGTGTGTATATCCCCAGAGGTCTGGCCCTTGGGTGGCTGGCCGTGGCAAAGATGGGGCTGACCAAAACGCCGTGCACGGGGCGTTTGTTTTGGCGCAGCAGGCTGGTGAGGCTGTGGCAGGACACGGTGATCAAAAACCGCTGGCGCAAACGGCGCAGGGGTAGGGCAGGGCGCTCTTTTTCCCGCAGATGAATCCCGTGGGCACGATAATCTGGCGTTCCTGTGACAAAAACGCTATGCTGTCTTTGCCACGGGCGGGTTTTTTGCACCCTGTCTTTCAGGGGGTTTAAACACCCACGGCTGCGTAAAATCAAACCACTTCGGCGGGGCAGGGCGGGCAGCAGGGCCTCGATATCTTGCGGACGGTCATCGTCCCATAACCAAAACACACAGGGCAGGGGGCACTTCATGGTGGAACAGTCTTCTTTGGCGGCAACGTATCAAGCCATTATGCAGGATATTAGGGATCTTGGCCACCCCCCCCGTCCCATGCCCATGGTGATTGCCGCATGCAAACACCAGCCCCCACAGGCCATCAAGGCCGCCTACGACGCTGGCATCCGTCATTTTGGCGAAAACAGACATCAGGATATGCTACAGCATTGGCGGCACTCCAAAGCCCTTTATCCCGACGTCACCGTTCATTTTATTGGTCAAATCCAAAGCAAAAAACTCCCCAGCATCGTTGAGTATTGCGATGTGATTCATACGCTGGACCGCGTGAAGCTGGTGGAACAGCTGGCGATGCTCAGGGATGACAAAGGCATAAAGCTGCCCCGTCTGCTGGTGCAGGTGAATCTTGGGGGGGAAAGCCATAAAGGTGGTATTCTAAAGGAAAATCTACCCGATTTTCTTAAAGGTTGTCAAGCCCATGGCTTAATTATTGAGGGGCTGATGACCTTGCCCCCCGTTGACCAAGACCCCGTGCCGTTTTTTCACACGCTGGCGGCCTTGGCCAAGGCCCATCATCTGCCCCATTTGTCCATGGGGATGAGCGAAGATTACCCCGCCGCCCTCACCGCTGGATCCACTATGATCCGCTTGGGCAGGGCACTGTTTGCGGCAGGATGATGCCAAAATGATGCATCATCTGCCCTGTGGGTGAAAAGTGCTGTAGATGTATGGACGATTTGACAATGCCCCGCTGCTTGCCTTAGAATGGTATCCCCAACGGATGGGTGGCAGAGCGGTTGAATGCACCGGTCTTGAAAACCGGCAACGTCGCAAGGCGTTCGTGGGTTCAAATCCCACCCCATCCGCCAGAACAATCAATGACCTATCGGGTATTCCCAGAGGTTCCCTGAGGGTTGTTAGATGTGCCCATGAGATGCCCATCTTCACGGGGACAGAACGCTTTTTAACGATGCCCTTCCTCCCACCTCCAACACATGAAACAACACCCCCACCCCACAGGGTTTCGGCCCCTCTCCCCAGCCCTCTCCCCGACGGGGAGAGGGGGACACCATGAATCATTTTATAACCCTGTACCCCCCACCGATAGGTGAATAAAATTTATCATAAGTTATGGATTTTAGCGCGATTAGGGGGGGGGATGTCAATGGGGGGATGGGTTTTGTGATAACCCTGCCCTTGACAATTCCATAAGTTCAATATAACATGAATACTATCTAAGTTACATAAGGTTGCCCATGTTCATGATTTCTTCGTCTGAATTGCAAAAACATCTTGGGCTTTATCAGGACAAAGCGCTGCTAGAGCCCATTGCCGTGACACGCAACGGCAGAGAGCGCATCG
>CANGYP010000027.1 GCA_947458235.1 Alphaproteobacteria bacterium | reverse complement strand
TTTAGCCCTCATCCGTAAATGGGCCCTGAATATCCTGCACCAAAAACGCCCAAAAAACATGTCCATCAAAAGAACCATGCGTAAAGCCCTCCTGAAACCTCAATTCCTCCTAGAATTATGCAATTTCTAATGCAATCGCCCTGGGGATTGAGGATACCTTGACCAGCGGATGAAGTATTGTATAAATCAGACATCAAATTTTTTACAATATTTTGTGGGGGTATAGCCTGTCATCTGACGGAATGAATGAATAAAGTGAGATTGGTCGCTGTAATGACAGGTATAATCTTGTTCTTGTTGAAAAGAGTGCTGTACCCGAACTACCTTAAGAAAATCGTGGGGAGAAAATCCGGTCGTTTTTTTCAAGACTCTTTGCAGGTGCCGAGAAGAAATACCTACAATATCGGCCATGTCAGCAACGCTATGAATAGATTCAATATTTTTCAGTATAACAGCGGTAACGTGATTGGCTTTTATGATGCCCTCGTTCATCAAGTGCTGCAACAGTGTTGATAAAACCTGCCGCTTTTTGTCATCATTGGCTTGGGCAAGAGCGCGGTTCGTTTTAATGAGTGGCAACGTACCGGTGTAGGGCTGATCAACAAAACCGTTGATAATTTCATGAGGATTACCGCGCCATACGCCAGGGAGCAGTTGAATACCAGAGTAATGAAATTTTTTTCCCAAGTTTAATACTTTAGATGTTGTGTGCAATCCCGTAATAGCGGTGATAGTTAGTTCCAGTTGATTAAATAAGATATTGATGCAGGCATCAGGCAAAATATGGTAAAGAAAATCCTCGGCGAGAGGCACTTGGGTTTTGATTTCCCAAAAACAATGAGCCACGATTGATAAATGATCTGGTGGTAGTGTTTGTGAATAGATAACTGATTGTACGGTTTTTTCTATGCCATCTTTGATGGGAGTGTACATGGTTTTTCAGGCTTTTTGCTGATTCTGGTGCCCCAGGAGGGACTTGAACCCCCACACCCTTGCGAGTAGCAGATTTTGAGTCTGCCGCGTCTACCATTCCACCACTGGGGCACAATCAATAAGGTTTTATAGCAAAATTTGGGGTGCCAGTCAAATTGTCCTTAAAAAAATGTTGTGGCGGTGGGCGGGGGGATTTGTTAAGGTCGCCCGTTGTTTGTGCGGTCGTGGCGGAATGGTAGACGCGCAGCGTTGAGGTCGCTGTGGGGAGACCCGTGGAAGTTCGACTCTTCTCGACCGCACCATATGACCATATGTATGTGTATGTGTGAGGCAATCTGGAGAAGCATCATGACACTTCAAAGCGGTCTGCCAGAAAATTTTTGGGACGGAAAAGCCGTTTATCTGAAGGGGTTGCATGGGTGGAATCCAGAAACGTGGGGGTGCGTTGGGTTTACAGACGAAAAAACAGTATTGGATCTCAAAAAACAAGCCACCAATCCATTTATTGTCGTTTGTTATGTCACGACCACGTCAGAAAAAAAAGACCTCCGTGGGAAATGTGTTGGTGTCTACTTGCTTTCCCACACAACGGGAAAGCGTAACCAGTGGACGGCCAAAAAACATCACGAAGAACATTCAAAACAATGGCAACATGCCTTTAAGGCAATCAGGGCCTTTACTTTTTCAGATGAAAATTTGCTTTTGAGGGATTATTTTCCTGATTTACGGAACAATGGTGCAAACTGGGCTAGGTATGGCAGCGATCCGCTAGAATCGACAGGTATCGCAATACTAAAGCGTTTCACCTATCAAGAGGTGCCTGTTTTTGGTGGAGTATCCCAAGGGACGGGCCTCGTGTCTTCCGCCCAGAGTTCAGCGTCATTCACACGCGGTGTTGCAGCTCGGGATGTTGGTTATTGGGTGGACCCACCAGAATGTGACCAGCGCAAAGAATTGTATATTCTACGTTTAGAGGGCAACACGGATCATTATCTGGGCAGGCCTGCGCTAGGCAAGAGGATTTATAAATTGGGGTTTTCTGCGGACCCACAAAGCCGTTTGGATAATTTTAATTTGGTGTTGCCCAAGGGATCTTTTCGTTGGGAGTTATGTCGCCGCACAAAAGATGACGGCGATGATGCCCTTTATGAAAGTCATGAGGCCGCCTTGGCTGGGGAAAATGCCATGAAAGCCTATCTTAAAGACAAATGTGATCCGTTGGGGGGTGAGTTTTTTTTGTCCGCCCCCGATCTTTTGGACGGTGCATGGGCAGCAGGCAAACGGGGTGCTCAAGGTGCCGGTTAGGCCGTGCCCCCTCAAAAATCCGTCACCACCATGCGTCCATCGGATTTGCGCACGATCCATTCGGTGGGGACTCTGATTAGAGATGTCCCATGGTTTTAGGTTTTTCTGAGATCAGATCGCTTATCAAAGCCGTCGCGTGCTTTGCTATAGGCTTGTATAATCAAGGGTTTTAATGTCTCGAATGATTTTTGTGACGGATTCAGGATAGAAACCCAAGCCATCCAGCCATAAACAGGGTGGGGCATGAGTTGATCCAAGGCGGTAAAATCCCAAGGGCCTTCTACGGCCATTCCCTTGCCAGGTCGGGAAGGCGGGTGTCCAAAACAATGAATAAAATTAGCCTTAGGCAAGCCAAAGTTTAGCCGCCACACGCCTGGGCGATCTAGATTGGATGCGGTATCGTTCGCACCGTCCTTTTGCTTTATGGTTAAAAAATAGGAACCGCGCGGCTTCAGGCCACTGAGATTGTAAAAATAGGAGTGTTCCCCCCACGTATAGTGGGGCACGACATCCTCAAAATTTGTCATGATCCAGGTGTTTAATTCTTGTACATCAAGCATAAGTACCCATAATTTTTTTGTTTTTAAAAATCCGTCACCACCATGCGTCCGTCAGATTTTCGCACAATCCATTCGGTGGGAGCGGATTCGGGGGCGATGTTTTCTGTGGTTTTTTTTTCTGGGGGGGCGTGTGTTTCTTGGGGTGATGTGTTAATGTCTTGGGACATAAGGCATCCTGTGATCCACTGAGCATACATAAACGTACCATAATGTCAGCCCCAAAACCACCCCGATTTTCCAAAGATCATAGCGTCACCCTGCGCCAGTTGGTTCTGGAACTCTATGGCGATGTTTTAAAGCGCAAACAGACGCTGGAGGATACCTGTGCCCGCCACCCAACGTTTAAGCGCTATGATCCGTCGGATCGGGGGTTTGTGATGCTGCGGATGAAAACACTGTTTCGGTATCGGGGGGCCTTTATGGCCATGCTGCGGGATTTTTCGCCCAAAAAAATAGAGCATGAAGATGTATTGCATTTGGCCCTAACAGAAATCCTGTGTCTTGGCACCCCCGTGTATGCCGCGGCGCAGTGGGCCAAAAGCGTCACGAAGCCCTACGCCCAAAGCTATGTCCACGCCCTGATTCAGCGGGCCGTGCGCTTGGGGCCAGATTGGCGGGATCTGTATGCAGTCCCTGAGAGGATCATGCCTTCGTGGCTATATCAGCGGTTGCAGCAACAGTATGCCCAAGAGATCTTGTGTGCCATGACCCGCGTTGGTTTGCAAACCCCGCCGCTGGATATTACCTTTGCGGGGCAGGGAGGGGTAGGGGAGGAGGGGCATCTCGCTCTGGTGCCGTGGTCATACCGTTATGCAGAGCCCCCTGTGGTCACTGCCATGACGGGGTATGACCAAGGCCTGTGGTGGGTTCAGGATGTCGCGGCTAGCTTTCCCGTGATGGCTTTAGGAGATGTGCAGGGGAAAGCTGTTTTGGATATGGGCGCGGCCCCAGGGGGGAAGACCATGCAGTTGGCTTCGCGGGGCGCCAAAGTGACCGCGCTGGATTATGCGCTGGATCGGATAAAGATTCTCAAGGACAATTTGGCCAGAACGGGTTTGCCAGTGGAGGTTGTGGTGGCGGATGCCCGAACATGGTCGCCCACCGCGTTGTTTGATGCGGTGTTGCTGGATGCGCCGTGTTCTGCCACAGGGACGCTGCGGCGTCATCCAGAATTGCCGTGGATTCGGGATGATGGGCATCTTGGGGCTTTGCGCGTGACTCAAGAGGCCCTGTTGCACCGTGCCCTGAATGCCGTTTCTGTTGGGGGCAGGGTGGTGTACGCCGTGTGCTCTCTGCTCAAAGAGGAGGGGGAGGATGTGGTTCAGGCGGTTCTGCGGGCACGGTCGGATTGTCTCTTGCGGCCTATCACAAACCAAGATACCATGATTCCTGATTTTGCCCTGAAAGACGGATATCTTCAGACCAACCCCAGCGATTGGGCTGAGGCTGGTGGTATGGATGGTTTTTTTGCGGCGTGTCTTGTCAAAACATCCTGATGGTGGGCGATTGTGGTTCGTTTGGCTCCCTCTCTTTTGTCGGCGGATTTTGCCCATTTGGCCAGAGATATGGCGGCGTTACAGGCCGCAGGCGCCGATGCTCTGCATTTGGATGTGATGGATGGTCACTTTGTGCCCAACATGACCTTTGGCCCACCCGTGATTGCGGCCTTGCGCCCCATGACGACGTTGCCTTTGGATGCGCATTTGATGATTACCAATGCTGAGACCACGGTGGCGTCCTATATTACCGCAGGTGTCAACCATATCACGGTCCATGCGGAGGCGTGCACCCATTTGGATCGGTTGATCACCTTGATCCAATCGCGGGGGTGTACGGCAGGGGTTGCCCTGAATCCCGCAACACCACCAGATGTGTTACGGTATTTGCCCCAAATGGATTTGGTTCTGGTGATGACGGTGAATCCAGGCTTTGGAGGGCAGACTTTTTTAGAGTCCCAAATGGAAAAAATAACATGGGTGCGCAATTTTCGGGCCGAGAGAGGATTGTCTTTTGATATTCAAGTGGATGGGGGCATCACCCAGGATAACATTGGCCATGTTGTGGCCGCTGGTGCGGACATCATCGTGGCGGGCAGTGCCGTTTTTAAAGGGGGTATTGACCAGATTTCCAGAAATATGGCCAGATTGCGTCATGGTTGAAACGTTGCAGCATTTTGATGCCCACATTACGCTGCCTGATTTCGAGGTCAGCCCTGTGCGTGCCCATTTGATGCAATCGGCGCTGCATTTGTCCCCCTATCGTTGGATGCTTAAGCGGGGCGGGGCACAGGAAGTGGTTTGCTTTCCCCCCGATTTATGGACTGGCGATCCTGAGGCTGGTCAGGGCCTGATGGACGGTGTGTACAGGCTTCGTGGGCAGTCTTTTCCTCTGACGGACACGCCTTGGCGTCGGGGAGGATTGCCGCTTGAGGCCTCTCATTTCCTGTGGTTAAGGGATCTGCACGCGGTGGGGGGGGATCAGGCGCGTCAGATGGCCCGTCGCCTAACGGAATCTTGGATTCGGGACCACGGCGGTGTCACTGGCCTGCCGTGGCAGCCGTACATTGCGGCGGAGCGTGCGGTGTTATGGTTGCAGCATTATTCCTTTTTTGCCGCGGGTTCAGAGGAAGATTTTCAAGAATCCCTCTGTCAATCTCTGGTTTTGCATCTTTATCGCCTGCGGGCCCATTATTATGCCCGTTATCCCGATGATGATCCCCTGCTGATGATCAAAGCTATGATGTACATCACAGGCTGTTTAAAAGGCTATGATAGTTGGCTTGAAACGCTGGAATCGTGTTTAGAGGATTACCTGTCCCATACCATTGACGAAAGGTATGAACACCGGTCCATGAGTCTTTCGTTACAGCTAGAAACGGTCATTCATCTGCTGGATATTCGGTTGCTTTATCAAAGCAAAAACCAGAGGGCGCCCACTTACCTGAGGGATATGCTGTGTCAAATGGCGGCGGTGTTGAAACGTGCCCAGATGGGGACGGGGACTTTGCCACCATTTCATGCCACGCCGCGGTATGATCGGGGTTGGTTGCAAAGTTTGCTGACCATGGCGGGCCAGTCGTGTCAGGTGATGGTGCAATCCTATCAGGGGCGTGTGATGGGGCTGGAAAAAATCATTTGTAAAAACACGTGCGTCATGATGGATTGCCGCTTGCCAGAAACAGGGCCGCGATATCATGCAAGTCCCTTGGCGTTCGAGTTAAGTATCGGAAAAAACCTTCTGATTGCCAATTGTGGCTATGGTGCCTTGCTTTCACCCGAATGGAAGAAAGGCCTGCGCGGCACTGCGGCTCACAGCACCTTGTCCATGGACGATGCGGATGCTTTTGATTACGGGGCGTCTGGCGAAAAAACACTGTCCCGCATTGAAACAGAAGTTGCAGAAGATTCTGGTCGCATGACTCTGAAAGCCCGACACGATGGGTATTTTGGCCGCTTTGGGGTGTTGCACGAACGCACCTTGGTGTTGTCGCGCAACGGCGATCATTTAACGGGGCATGATGGGCTAAAGGGGGCTCAGGGTCATGCCTTTTGCGTGCGTTTTCACCTGCCCCCGCATATCCGTCCCCTGCTTGAGGCTGGCAAAAGCCGCGTATATCTGGATGCCGTGAACCAAGATATTTGGACGCTGACCTGCCCCTCTTCGCCCATCACCATTGAAGAAAGCGTCTTCATCGACGCTGAGGGCAGCATACGCCCCACATCCCAAGTCGTTATCCGCGGGACCACGATCGCTGGACAGACGGATATTCATTGGGTGTTGCAAAAAGCGTGATGGGCATCTTAAGAGTGGCTATTATTTTTTTTAACGTAAGGGTTCTCTCGCGTGCGCAGGACAATGCGCAGCGGAATGGGGCCTAGGCCCAGATGCTCGGCGAGGCTTTTTCTCAGATAGCGTAAATAATCTGGGGGAACCTCGTCGCTGCGGGTTGTGAACATTACAAAGGTGGGGGGGCGGGTTGAGGCCTGCGTTGCGTATTTTAAACGGATGCGGCGACTTTTGACCACGGGCGGCGGGTGGTGGGTTGTGGCGTATGCTAACCATTGATTCAGCAGGGCCGTCGGCACCCGTTTGTTCCATAAATCGTACAAGGCGCGGCTTTTGTCAAAAAGGTCCGAAACGCCCTGTCCCCCTTTGGCCGAAAGGTACACAACAGGCAAATCTGCCACATCATGAAACAGCATGGGGGATTGTTGTTTGATATAATGGATAATTTGTTTTTTTTGATCGCTGGGCACCAAATCCCATTTGTTCAGGGCCAAAATGACAGGCCGTCCCTCGGCCAAGGCATCAGAGACGATGGAAAGATCCTGTTTTTCAATCCCCTGAACGGCATCCACCACCACAACAGCGATATGACAAAAATCCATGGCATGCTTGGTTTCGTGGGCGGCTTTATGTTCAATAACATCACGGCGAGCTTTTTTTTTGCGCAGACCTGCGGTATCCGTCAACCGAAAGGTATGCCCAGATATGACTGTGGTTGCATGAATGGCATCCCGCGTCATTCCTGGCATGTCGCTGGTTAGAGTGCGTTCATATCCCAGCAAAGCATTCAACAAGGTTGATTTTCCCGCATTCGGGCGCCCGAGAAGCGCGATTTTTAGGGGATCTCCGATGGTCTGTATTGCCAAGTCTTCTTTAGTATTTCTTTTGAGGATTTCCTCTTTTAACTCGGCAATACCATGCCCCGTACGGGCAGACAAGGACAGTGTCAGGTCCGCATCGTAAATGTCATCCGTGGTATTTTGTTGTATGTCTGATTTGGTTTTTATAATAAAAACAGTTTTTTGCTCTTTTTTGAGGCGACGAAAGCACTCTTGGTCACCTAAGGAAATACCTTGAGAGGCATCCACTAAAAATATGACCAAGTCAGATTTAGAAATACCATCAAGTGTTGCTCGCATCATATCCTTGGCCAAGGGGGTTTTGCTGTAAAAATCCATGCCTGGGGTATCAATCAGACAAACATCTTGTCCATCCCATGTTGTATAAACGTCTTTCCAATCCCGTGTGACGCCAGGTTCATCATGAACGATGGCAACGGGGCGTCCCAACAAGCGGTTTAACAGTGTGGATTTGCCCACATTGGGGCGTCCCACCAGCGCAACAGTGATCATAACCCATCACATCACAAATTGTTTTTAAGGGAGAATTCCGTTGAAAAGGGGATTGCGTTCGGTGTAGGCTACAGGATCACCCTCGCTTAAGGGCTTTCCTGCCTCTTTTAAGGCCTTTAAACGGGCGTATTCCTCTTTCGGGGCAATCACGGTGTTGGATTGGGCCAAATGCAAAGGATTCTGCAAAATATCGTTGTTTTTGAGTTCATCCTCTTTCAGACGTTGGCGAATCATGGGATCCACTGGTGTTGTGCCGATGGCTTTGTCTAGGAACGCTTGCGCCCCCCATTCCGTAATGACCACAGGAGATGAAGTCGAATTTTGGGGTAAAGGCGTACCCGTAACCACAGACGCCCCGCGGCTTTGGGAAGGGGGTGCCGCAGTGGCTAAACTGCCTGGGGCGGGCAGACGTTCAGGGGCTTCAACATCGCTTGGCACAGCCAAAGGATCCCGTTTTAAAATGGCAAACTCGTCAGGGTCATTCCGCGAAATTCCCAGCATAGAAGCACGATCTTCACCCGCACAGCCAGATAAACCCAGAACCATGAAAACCGTAAACAATAGGCGCATATCAAACCCCCTTCTTAGGCACGATTTGACTATAAAGCAATACGAGCACGCCGACAACAATGCAGCTGTCTGCCAAATTAAAGGCAGGCCAATGGTAGGATCCTACATAAAAATCTAAAAAATCAAAGACCGCTCCATACAAAACACGATCCCGTATATTCCCCAGTGCTCCTCCCACAATCAGAGATAAGGCCCAGCGTTCGGAGGTTTTTTTGGTTTTATAAAGCCACACCAACAATCCCATAACAACCCCCCCCGTCAGGGTGAGCAAAACAACGGGCGGAAGGCCGCGCAACATCCCAAAGCTAACCCCCGTATTCCAAACAACGTGTACATTAAAACCGTTAAACACAGGATAAAAAGAGGTCTCATGGGATAATAGAAAAGACATCACCGCTGTTTTCATAGTGATATCCGCAAGAGCAATCAAAAGCGCCAGCCCCAGATAGCATCCAAAACGTTGTAAATCGTGACGGATCATCAGGTCACATATCCCGCAGGACAGAGGCACACCGGCCACACACGTGGGGCGTGGCGTGATCATGAGGTGTTAAATCATCATGACGCCAGCAGCGAAGGCATTTTTCTTTTCTTGATTTTGATATCGAAACAATAGGGCGGCCTATCGTTTCGTTTTCGATATAAGCGATGTGAGACACGATGGTGGCCTCCGCCAAATCAAAGTATTCTGCGATGGTACGGTCTGATGGGGATAGGGTTAATGTAACATCAGCTTCAAGATTGGCCTTGATATCCCCTTGTTTTCGCGCTTGTTCAAGGGATTGCAGGATAGAGGCCCGAAGCTTTAAGAGCACTTCCCCTTGTTCGGCCAGCGTTGGATTGTCCCATGCTGCGGGCAGAGGGGGAGTGTCCAGATAATGCACGCTGCCGTGGTCATGGTCCAAAAGATACAGCTCTTCCGCTGTAAAGCACAAAACAGGAGCCAACCAACGCAATAGGGTGTCATACAGATGCCGCAAAACAGTGCGGGTTGCCCGACGTTTCAGGCCGTGTTGTCCTTCGCAGTATAGGGTATCCTTGCGAATATCAAAATAAAAAGAGGACAGCATGCTGCTGCAAAAGGCATGAAGGTTTTGGTAAAACTCTGAAAATTCAAGGGTGGACTGTAGGGTTTGCCACTGATAATCCAAAGTTTTGAGATGATGCAAAACGGTTTGTTCTAGAGGCGGCATGGCATCAGATAGAATCGTTTCGCCATCGAACCAACCATGAAGATTCCCATGCAGAAAGCGCATGGTGTTACGAAAGCGTCGATAAATGTCCGCGTAATGATCAAACAAAGTCTTTTGGACGTGGACATCGTGGCGGGTGTCCGAAAAAACTGCCCATAATCTGAGGATATCCGCCCCATAGGTTTTGACAATATCTTGTGGGGCCACAACATTCCCCAGCGATTTTGACATTTTTCGGCCTTGGTGGTCCAAAACAAAACCGTGTGTCATTAGATGTTTATAGGGGGCGTGGCCCAAAAGGGCGGATCCCACCAACAACGAGGATTGAAACCAGCCCCTGTGTTGGTCGGATCCTTCCAAATAGAGGTCCGCCGGCACCTCTTTAGGGCTCAAAGCAAAAGAAAACGTCGTGCCGCTGTCAAACCAAACATCCAGAATATCAGTGGATTTTTCGTAATCCTTGGGATTCAAAGGAAGTCCATCGAACAAAATATCCAGCGGGGTTTCAAACCATGCATCGCATCCCTTTTGGGCAATCAGAGTGGCCACGCGATCAATGAGGGATTGAATGATCGTGGGATCTTTGGGGATTTCCCCTGTTTCTTTGTGTTGCACAATGGTTAGGGGTACGCCCCACAGGCGTTGACGGGACAAACACCAATCGGGGCGCGATGCCACCATAGAAGTTAAACGTGTACGGCTTTTTGAGGGGAAAAAACCCACACGATGCAGGCTGCGCAGGGCCACTTCGCGCAGACTCAGGCCCGATGCCATGGGTTGATCCATGGTCACGAACCACTGCGGGGTCAGCAGGGTAATCAAGGGTGCCTTAGAGCGCCAAGAGTGCGGATAACTATGCACAAAAGGCCGCGTGCCCAAAAGACGATGATTATTGTTCAGGTGTTCTAAAATGGCGGGCGTGACCTTAAAAATATGTTGCCCACCAAAATGGGGAACGTTTTGGGTATACAGGCCTTCGCGGGTCACAATTTGAGGAAAATGGTCCTGAAAAAAGGCCACAGTATCTAGGCGATGCTGTAAACGGGGGTCTTCGTTTAAGGGGGCGCGGGTTAGCAGAAAATCATCTTCTCCATGGGCTGGCGCGATGTGAACAACGCCAGTTCCCTGATCCTCCGTGATAAAATCTGCTGGACATACACAGGAGTACCAAGAGGGTCCTTCGATAGCCTGTAAACGGAAGGGGCGTTGACAGAGGGTGCCAACGAGAGAATGACCAGAAATATCTCGTATGACATCAAAGGGTATGGCGCAGACTACCGAAAAGGCCTCGGCACGCTGGCGTAGGACCACAAAATGACGTCCATCGGGGTGACGCAGCAAAGCATATGTCAAATCAGGATTCACGGCCAAGGCCGCATTGGCTGGCAAGGTCCAAGGTGTCGTGGTCCACGCCACCAAGCTGGTTTCTGGCGGCAAGTCTCCCTCAACCACCGGAAAACTGACATAAACTTCTGTGGATGTTTTGTCGTGATATTCAATTTCAGCTTCAGCAAGGGCGGTTTGTTCAACCGTTGACCACCATACAGGACGCACGCCTTGGGTGATTAGATTTTTCTCCCATAGTTTGCCAAAAGCCCGTACGATGGCGGCCTCGTGATGAAAGTCCATGGTTAAATAGGGGGTGTGCCACAGGCCATCGACCCCCAGACGCTGAAACTCTCCGCTTTGATGATCAGCCCACTTCTGGGCGTAGGTGCGACATTCCTCGCGGAATTCATTCAGAGAAATGTCTGCTTTTTTCTTTTTTTGGGCTTGGTATTGTTCTTCAATTTTCCATTCGATAGGCAGGCCGTGGCAATCCCATCCAGGACGAAAGTGAACATGGCGCCCCATCATGCGGTGATAGCGGTTTATAAGGTCTTTTAAAATTTTTCCCATGGCATGCCCCAGATGAATGGGGCCATTGGCATAGGGGGGGCCATCATGCAGCGCAAAGGGCCGCGACCCTTTGTTTTTTTCCGCAAGGGCCTCATAGAGTTTCTGTGACTGCCAGTGGGCCAGAATATCCGCCTCTTTCTGGGGTAAACCTGCCTTCATGGGCAGCGGCGTTTCTGGTAAGAAAAGGGTATGACGATAGTCTGCGTTCATGGAATGGGTCTTTAAATGTCACCAAAAAAGTGCCGTGCGCGTCGACAGTCTTCTTCTATACATGCTTTCAGGTCAAGAAGCGATGGAAATTTCATTTCAGGACGCAGGAAGCGATGAAAGGCAACAGACAGAACCTCGCCATAAAGATCATTTCGAAAGTCAAACAAGTGGACTTCGAGGCGTTCTTGGGACCCACCCACGGTGGGTCGCAGGCCAACATTGGCAACGCCATAGTGGGTATGGTTTTGCCGCTGAAGGGTGGCAGCATAAACCCCAGAACGTGGGGGCAAAAACGATCCCATGTCAATATTGGCCGTGGGAAATCCCAACGTGCGGCCCAGCCGGTCCCCCGAAACCACAGGGCCGGTGATGGTGTAGGGGCGCCCCAAAAGGTGATTGGCTTTTGTCAGGTCCCCGTCCCGCAAAAGACGGCGAATGGTGGTTGAGGCACAAAGGGTCCCATCTTCATCCATCCACGGCGCGGCGACGGTGACGCCAAAGCCCAAGCGTTCCCCCAGATGTCGTAATGTCTGCACGGTTCCACGGCGTTGGTGCCCAAAAGCAAAATCTGGCCCCACCACCACGTGCCCCACGCGCAGGCCCTGCACCAAAAAATCCTGCGCGAAGCGTTCAGGGGATTGCTCCGCAAAGGTCTGATCAAAAGTTTGGTGCCATAGAAAATCCAAATTTTGTCCTTTAAGATATTGTTCCTTTTGATTTTTAGATGTCAAGTGAAAGGGGTGTTTGGAAATCTGAAAAAAATCCCGAGGGTGCGGATCAAAAGTTATTGCGCCAAAGAAATGAAAGTGGGGAAATTGTTTTGTTATGGAAATGATGTGGGCATGGCCCCGATGCACGCCGTCAAAGTTTCCCAAGGCCACGCTGGCCCCAAGGTGAAGAAAGTCGGAAAAACAAGCGTTTTGATAGATTTTCATAGGGTGATGCTATGGGAAAAATCTTCGCAGCGATAGCGGGCGAAGAGGATTTGCCTCCTTCGGGGAAGTGTGTTAGATGTAGACCTGTCTGACCCCAATATCATAAACAGAGAGAATTTTCAGGCATGAGCACCAAAAAACAACAAGATCCCGAAGAAATCAAGGATTTGATGCGTGAGATCCAAGATGATATGGCCCTAGAATCCCTGAAAAAAGGGATGAGGCGCTACGGTGTGGTTTTGGCATTAGGGCTGCTGGCCATTCTTGTGTCCGTTGGGGGTGCTTCTTGGTACTCTACACTTCAGGGTCAACGGGCCCTACAGGCCGAGCAGGCCTTTACTTTGCTTGTGTATCCGCAGGCCGAGGCCAGCAAAGAATCCCCCAAAGACGATGATTTGGATTTTTCTGTCGGCTATCAAACGTTGGTGGCCTTTGCCGAAGGTCAGCGGCACCTCAGTCATGATCGTCAAGCCGAGGCCAGAGAGACTTGGCATGCCTCCCTGAAAAATGCCCCGTTGCCCTTGCGCAATCTTTTGGTGGTGGCGTCAGGCTCTCTGCTTAAAAGCGAGGATGGAAAAGCCATTCCCGAAGAAAGTCTTCAGGCCCTAGCTCAAAGTCAGACCTCCCCTTGGCGTTTTTTGGCCCAAGAGGCCAGAGCGTTTAGCTTGTATGCTGCTGGCGATAAAGCGGGGGCCAAAACACTATGGGATGCGCTCTCTAAATCTGAAGACTTGCCCTCCGGCGTTCGGGATCGGGCCCAAATCATGCTCAAGAGTTTTCTATAATGCGGCGGGGCACAATGTTTCGGCCTTTTTGTAGTGTGGTTTTGGGAACATTGGTCCTTGGGGCCTGTGCGTCCTCAGAGGATCCTGAAAATAAAGCCGTGGGTGATCGCATCGCCGTGTTTGAATCTCGTCAGGAGACCTTAAAGCCCAAAGATGGGGCTGAAATTGTATTATCAGAGGCAAAAGATAAATCCTCTTGGCCCATGGTGTCCGCCAACGCGACCCATCAGATGGGGCATGGTGTTTTGGATGATAACCTGAAACGTCTGTGGAATGCAGATTTAGAGAATTTTGAGTCTGGCGAAGACGGGGTCCTTGCCCAACCTGTCATCGATCAAGGCCGTATCTTTGTTATGGATGCCGCCGCTGTTGTGTTTGCGCTGGATCAAAAAACGGGACAATCTCTATGGCAAAGTGCTTTAGTCCCCCCAGCAAAAGATGAGGTGGTTTTGAGCGGCGGCGGAGTTGCAGCGGCGGGCTCTATGGTTTTGGTTGCAACGGGATATGGAGAATTTTTGGCCCTTGATGCGGCAAAGGGCGATATTTTGTGGCGGATTGTGCTGCCCGCCCCCGCAGCGTCTGCCCCCACCTTGGCCGGTGGGTATGCCTATGTCCCCACAAAAGCCAACCAAGTCGTGTCTATTTCTTTAGACGCCAAAGCCATAGCGTGGGTGTACACAGGGTTGCAGCAGTCAACGGGTATGGCGGGCGGTGCCGCGCCTGCGGTTTTTGATCAAACGGTGGTAGCGGCGCTTTCTTCTGGTGAGGTTGTGGCGATTCATAAGGATACAGGGCGCTCCCTTTGGTTCGATGCCCTGAGCGAAGAGGGCACGTTGGGGCTTTCGGATATTGTTGCGGATCCTGTGGTGGCTTATAATATGGTGTTTGCGGCCCCTGTTGGAGGGGGACATCTAACGGCCCTGAGTTTGGCCACGGGCGCCCGTCTGTGGCAGCATGCCATGGGTTTGCTTTATCCCCCTGCTGTGACTGGCAATGGTGTTTTTGTCACGACGTTGGATCAAAAGTTGATGGCTTTGACCGTCAAAGGTGATTTGGTATGGACGGTGGATTTGCCCAAAGAAGATGACCTGATGTGGTTTGGCCCCCTTGTGGCCGGATCCAAAGTCTTGGTTGTGAGCCACCAAGGCGATCTTCGGGTCCTCAGCCCTCACACAGGGGAGACTCTTGGCACTTTATCTTTGGGAAGCGAAGTTGGGGCTGCGCCGTTGATTGTTCAAAAAACGTTGTTTATTTTGACAAAAAATGGTCGCATCGTGGCCTATGGGGCGGGGGCCTAGCGTCGGATCCTCTTAAGGTGTCGGTTGGGATTGGCTTTGGAAAAAAAGCGCAGTCATACCGAATAATGCAAGTATGACAATCGGGATTTCGGGCCTTGCAAGTATACCGACCATGTAAAATTATCCAGTGGTGTGCGTTTTTTTGGTATTTCTCAGGTATAACTTTTAACAGGATATCCTCAACAGCTCGGGGGGTTTTGCCTAGAGCGAGGCCTGTTCTTTGGCAGACGCGGAAAATATGGGTATCAACAGCTATGGTGGCATGTCCAAAAGCGGTGTTTAGCACAACATTAGCGGTTTTTCGCCCCACACCAGGCAGGGCCTCTAGGGCTTCTCGGTGCTCAGGGACTTGGCCTTGATGGCGTTCACAGAGCAGGTGGCAGGTTTGAAGAAGATGTCTGGCTTTGCTGCGAAAAAGGTTGAGGCTTTTCAGCAGGGATGTTAGACGTTCTTCCCCCAGCGCCAACAGACCTTGGGGCGTATCGGCAAGGGCAAACAGGGGTTTTGTGACAATGTTAACTTGCTTATCCGTACTTTGGGCGGACAACATAACGGCCACCAACAGAGTGAAGGGGGAGTGATAGACCAGCTCCGTCTTGGGATCGGGACAGGCATTTTGAAAAGTTTCAAAAATGCGGACAACGGCCTCGGGGCTCATGTCAGAATATAATCAAAGGGTTAGACAGCCAGAAGCATGCGCTCAGGGTCTTCCATCATCTCCTTCACGCGCACGAGGAAGGTCACAGCTTCTTTACCATCGATGATGCGGTGATCATAGGACAATGCCACGTACATCATGGGGCGAATAACGATTTGATCCTTCACAACGACGGGGCGAGGTTCAACTTTGTGCAGCCCCAAAATACCAGACTGGGGAGTATTTAAAATAGGGGTGGAGAGCAGCGACCCATACACCCCTCCATTGGTAATGGTGAAGGTTCCCCCATTCATGTCTTCGATGGACAATTTTCCATTGCGGGCTTTGATGGCCAGTTCGGCAATGGTTTTTTCAATGCCAGCTAAGCTCAGGACGTCTGCATCCCGCACAACGGGTACCACCAGCCCTGCGTCTGTTCCGACAGCCACGCCGATGTCGTAATGGTTTTTATAGATGATCTCATCGCCTTCGATTTGGGCATTGACTGAGGGAATATCTTGGAGAGCGGCAATGGCGGCTTTCACAAAAAAGCCCATGAAGCCCAGTTTAATGCCGTGTTTTTTTTCAAACAGGTCTTTATGACGGTTGCGCAGGTCGATGACGCGGCTCATGTCAATTTCATTAAAGGTGGTGAGGATGGCTGCGGTGTTTTGGGCCTCTTTCAGGCGTTCGGCAATGCGGGCGCGTAGGCGGGTCATGCGGCGACGCTCCTCCCGTGGCACGGCAGGGGTCGTGGTGGGTGAGGGTTGGGAGAGATGGTTGATGACATCAGATTTTAAAATCTGGCTCTTTTTCCCTGTTCCAGATACATCCGCAGGGGATAGGTTGTGTTCTGCTATCAGCTTGGCGGCAGCAGGGGGTACCACAGGGGGGGTGACATTAGGGATGAGGGCAGGGGAGGGGGGGGCTGTGACGGAAGAAGCGGTAGGCGCAGGAGCGGGGGGTGGCGATGCAACGCCAGAAGCAGAACCTTCGGCAATTACCCCCAATGTTGCCCCAATGGCAACGGTATCCCCTTCTTTAAAAGCACAAGAGGATAGAACGCCCGCGACAGGAGCAAAAACTTCCACCGTGACTTTGTCGGTTTCCAGCTCGGCAATGGCTTCGTTGCTGGCCACGGTTTCCCCAACGGCTTTGAACCATTTGGCAACAGTAGCTTCGGTAATGGATTCTCCGAGGGCAGGCACAACAACAGGGGTCGTCATAATGAGGGTGTCCTTAATAAATCAGGATGTGAATCATGCCAGAAAAAAGAATCTTGTCAAGAACCAACGCCGCAAACACAGAAAATAGGTAAATTAAGGAGTACCCAAAGAGACGGCGAGCCGCTTGATTTTGTTGGTCAATGTTGGTTGTGATCAGAGGGTGTGCCAAGGATAAAAAGCGGGCCCCCAGCAACAAAGCGAGGATCCCATACACCCAAGACACGTACCCCAGCAAGGCTGGCATTAGCGATACGCCCGTTAGCAGAATACTATACATCAGGATATGAAAAACGGTGCTTTGTTTTCCTTTCACAACAGGAAGCATGGGTATGCCCACGCGGGCATAATCTTTGGCACGGTATAGGGACAGGGCCCAAAAATGGGGGGGGGTCCAAAAAAACACAATCAGAAATAAAGACCATGGCAAAAGGCTGTCAACGTTGCCCGTCATGGCGGCCCATAAAATCACGGGGGGAAGGGCCCCTGCCGCACCGCCAATGACAATGTTTTGATGGGTGGAGCGTTTCAAAACCACCGTATAAAGACCGGCGTAAAAAACAAT
>CANGYP010000026.1 GCA_947458235.1 Alphaproteobacteria bacterium | reverse complement strand
TTGCTGGCCGCCCCCCAAATGCCCCGCATGCTGGCAGAAATGCAGAAATTCAACATCACCGCCCCCCACCTGCCCCCCTTTGATGGGGGAGATCGGGCCACCCGCCTGATGCGGTTTTTGGATGTGCCGGTGGATCGGGCCAAAGCGGCATTATTGATCCTGTGCCAAGACCCCGAGCGTATCCTGACCACGTGGCCCCTGACGCGATCCCAGCGGCGGTGGTTGCAACAGGCCGTTAGGGGGGACGATTGGACCTCGCCAGAGGCCCTGTTGGCCCGCGCCCTGTCCCGCGAAGCCGACGACACCGCCGCCCGCGCCCTGTTTCACCAGTGGTGGCATCGCCGAACCCCACCCATAACCGCCGCCGACCTGTTGGCCGCCGGCGTGCCGCAGGGTCCAGAACTCTCCAAACGCCTGACACTGGCCCAGCACCTGTGGCAACAGGATGGGACGATGACGAAGGACGACTTGACCGCACAGGCGTTGAAGGCCACACGTTTTCCAAGATCCTTGATCCCCGATTCATAAATCGGGTCTATAGTGACCCATCGCGCCAAGGCTTGTTTTTTAAGGAGGCCGCTATGAGTATAGGGAAACACTTCTCATGCTTTTCAAGCGCATCGGATGCAAGCCCAGCGGTGTGCCTAAAAATAAACCTCTAAGACGCGACCAAAACCAGCCCATGACAATGCTTATATTTTTTCCCAGACCCACAGGGACAGGGCGCATTACGCAAGACGCGACCCCATGTATCTGGATTTTTAGGGTCAATCTGCGCGGCGGCGGTGCGTTTATGGGCGGGTTCTTTGGGTGGAGGCGCGTCATCACCGTGATTGTACAACGCATGATCCAGCAAACTGGGCGGCGGCGTTAAATCCTCAGGCCGCACCACCTGCATCCGCAAAGACAACATGGTCACTTGCTCACGAATGCGGGCCAACATGGCTTCGAAATAATGGAAGGCTTCTTGTTTGTATTCATTCAGAGGGTCCCTCTGCCCCATGGCACGCAGACCAATACCGCTGCGCAAATGATCGAGAGCCTGAAGGTGATCCTGCCAACAACCGTCAATTTGCTTAAGAATCAAAAACTTTTCTGCCAAAGTTGCCTGTTCATCTCCCCAAGCCTGACGGAGATTAAGGATTTTATTATCGGCGGCGGCTTTTAATTGATCGAACAAATCCTCACGGCCAAACCCTTCGGCATCACACCAACCCTTGAGGGGCAAATCCAAATCCAACACGCGTCGGACCTCTTCGGACAGGCCATCCAGATCCCAATGATCCTTATAGGCCGTCGCGGGCACAAAGCGATCCAGCAATCCGTCTAAAACATCATTTCGGAATTCATCCACCAAATCCCGCACGGTGTCCAGATGCATAATATCGCGCCGCTGACTGTAAGTCAGTTTGCGCTGTTCGTTCATAACATCGTCAAATTTTAACAGGTTTTTCCGAATGTCGAAATTGCGGCCCTCCACCCGTTTTTGTGCTTTTTCAATGGTACGGGACAACATGGCATGGTTGACCTCTTCCCCTTCCTTCATCAACCCCATAGAGGACACCATCTGGTGCATACGATCGCCCCCAAAAATGCGCATCAAATCATCTTCTAGGCTGATGTAAAAACGGGAAATCCCAGGGTCTCCTTGACGGCCAGACCGTCCGCGCAGCTGATTGTCAATGCGCCGGCTTTCGTGGCGTTCGGTACCCAAAACAAATAGGCCCCCCGCGGCCAAAACGGTGGCCTTGTCTGTGGCGTGGGCTTTGCGGGCGGCTTCTTGTTGGGTCGGATCTTCCCCTGCCTCATGCAGCAGGGCCTCCAGATTGCCACCCAGCTGAATGTCGGTGCCTCGACCAGCCATGTTAGTGGCGATGGTGACAGCCTCGGGCTTTCCCGCGTGTTTGATAATTTCCGATTCCTGTTCGTGATAACGCGCGTTTAAAACCTGATGGGGTATGTTGTGTTTTTTCAACGTTTTGGAAAACATTTCCGATTTTTCAATGCTAGTGGTGCCCACCAAAACGGGTTGTTTGCGGGCAAAGCAGTCTTGAATCTGCGTGACAATGGCAGCTTCTTTGTCTTTGGCGTCGCAGAAAATGCGGTCTTGATCGTCAATGCGTTGCACAGGATTGTGAGTGGGAATGGCAATAACAGACAAATTATAAATTTCTTCGAACTCGGCCGCCTCCGTCATTGCCGTTCCTGTCATGCCGGCCAGTTTTTTATAACTGCGGAACAGGTTTTGATAGGTAATGGACGCCAGCATAACATTTTCCCGCTCAATGGCGACACCCTCCTTGGCCTCTAGCGCTTGGTGCAGACCGTCAGAAAATCGTCGGCCGTCCATGATACGCCCTGTAAATTCATCCACAATCATGACTTTACCGTCTTTGACAATATATTCTTGATCTTTTTGAAAGAGGTGGGCGGCACGCAAGGACTGTAAACTTAAATGCAATGTTTCATTATATTCAATATCATAAAGATTCCCACCTTCGCGAATCAGGCCAGCCTTAATCAGCGCCGTTTCCAGAAATTCCTGACCTTCTTCTGTCAGAGTGACGGTGCGGTGTTTTTCATCTTTTTCATAACCTTCTGGGGGAATAGTTTTCACAACGGCGTAGATTTTCCGATAAAGGTCCGATGACGTTGTGGCTGGTCCCGAAATGATCAGGGGGGTTCGAGCCTCATCGATGAGAATGCTATCCACCTCGTCAATCAGGGCATAATGCAGATCACGCAGGACCAAATCCTCGGCCTTCACCTTCATATTGTCTCTGAGATAATCAAAACCCAATTCGTTATTGGTGACATATGTAATGTCACAGGCATAAGCGCGTTGACGCATCCGATCATCCATGCCGCCCGTGACGCAGCCCACGGTCATGCCCAAAAATTCAAATACCTTGCCCATCCATCCCGCATCACGGCGAGCCAAATAATCGTTCACAGTAATAATATGAACCCCTTTGCCCTCAAGAGCCACCAGATAAGCGGGCAAGGTGGCAACGAGGGTTTTCCCCTCTCCCGTGCGCATTTCTGCAATCATGCCATGAAACAGAACGGTGCCCCCAATGAACTGGACATCAAAGGGGCGAAGGCCAAGGGCCCGCGTGGCTGCTTCTCTCACCACGGCAAAGGCCTCTGGCATCAGGGCCTCCAGCGGGGTGCCATTGTTCAATTGTTGGCGGAGAAGGGCAGTTTGATCCCGCAGGGTCGCATCGTCCATGGCCGCATAATGTGTTTCTTTAGCGCGTGCGGCTTGGATCAACCCCTGTTGTTTTTTGACGTAACGATCACTGTGATTGCCGAAAAAACGGCGCAACAAAGCAGAGAACATAATAAATTCCTAAGGCTGAGAAAGCCTGTATGTTTATCACGGAGAATCAGGTCCCGACAAGATTTTTAAAAGAAAAAGAAACATGGGCCCACAGAATGTCTTGACTTGCCATGAAAGAGTGAATAAAACCATCATCATGTCAAATTTTGGAATGGTGTTATGGCAAAATCATCGACAATCCTCGTTAAGCTGGAAAGCACAGCAGGGACTGGTTTTTTTTATGTCA
This sequence comes from Alphaproteobacteria bacterium, assembly GCA_947458235.1. Classification (GTDB taxonomy): domain Bacteria; phylum Pseudomonadota; class Alphaproteobacteria; order JAJTHO01; family CANGYM01; genus CANGYM01. The sequence continues at coordinate 14,157 of CANGYP010000026.1, read as the reverse complement.
AAAAGCGCAATCCGAAAAAATTGACAGAAAAGCTGAAATTCCGTAAGTACGATCCCAAGGCCCGTCAACACGTGGATTTTGTCGAGAAAAAAATAAAGTAGAAAGGTTTTCCTATGCGTCGTAGTTTATTGTTTGTTGCCATTGCGGTTTTGGCTGTTGTCATTCTGTTGACCGTTGCCAAAGGCCCTGAGCAAGTTGCCAATGTTGTCGAGGGATCTGAGGCTGTTGGCACAGCCCCTGCTGCTGAGGCTCCTGCTGGTGAAGAAGTCCCTTCGGCTGAGGCTCCTGCTGCTCCTGTTGAGCAACCTGCTGCTGAAACCCCTGCTGCTCCTGCTACAGAAGTTCCTGCCGCTCCTGCTACAGAGACCCCTGCGGTGCCTGCTCCCGAAGCACCTGCTGCTCCTGAGCAAAAGCAGTAATCTGTTGATTCCGCTCTAACAAGGAGGGGCTATGGCACAACGTGTTCGCTTGACTGTGATGTGCTTAGCCCTTGTCCTTGTTGTTGGATTTCTCTTTCTGCCTTCGGATGAGACGGACAAAAAAGTCTCCACACTCCCCCCTTTCGGCGGCGAACTTTCTTTGAAAAGTCACGCTGGGACTCCTTTTTCCCTGTCATCTGTACGGGGCTCCTTTGTTTTGATGTTCTTTGGGTTTACCCACTGTCCAGAGGTCTGTCCTTTGGGCCTGAAAAAAATGTCAGATGTTTTGGATTTACTCCCTAAGTCCTCCGCCGACCGTTTGGCCCCGATTTTTATTACGGTGGACCCCTTGCGGGATACATCCTCTGTTTTAGCGTCTTACTTGTCGTCTTTTTCCCCTAAAATTGTTGGATTAACGGGGACAGAGCTGGAAATTGCTGATGTTGTCAAGCGATATGCCATCTATTCAGAAAAAGTCCCTCTGAACACCGAGGCCCATACGGATGCCAGTCATGCAGGGCACGGCGATTATACTGTAAACCACACCACCCATTTTATTTTGCTGGACCCCCAAGGAAACTTTGTGAAACTCTACGCCGATGACCTGACCGCCCAAGACATCACGCGGGATCTGGCCTTGGTGATGGGGGGTGGGTGAACACTGGGGTATTGGGTGTCCCCTTGGGTACGTTTGTAGATCCTGCTCTGACACAGCAGGAGGTGGGGCGTTTAGATCTTTCCTCGTGGTGCCATCAAGTACAAGTAGAAGACTCAATCTTTTGGAAAGGATAAACTGTGAGTGGCGTTGCTTTTTCTGTATTGTTTTTGTTTTGTCTGTTTATCAGTCTAATCATGCCTGCTTATGTTTGTTTGTGGGCTTCAAAAAAGCTTTATTTAAGCATAGCCACAATAAAACCAGTGACGGTTTTGACTTTCAAGAGAAGACGATTTTCACCATTTGCTGTCTTTGTGGGCGATGTGGAGTTTTTTGAAGAAAAGAAAAACAGAAAAAAACCTTTTGCCGTGGAAAATCCAAAAATTTCAACGAGATTTATATGGTCCACAGGAACGGTCTTTAACACAAAAAAAGCTAGAAAGGTCTTATTTGACAAGGATATTCCCTGTACGTTGGATTTCTACGTTTTTAAATGGCCTTTTTCCTCTCGCTATAGAGGAACACCCGTTCGATCTTTTGAACAGCTTTACAGAAATAACTCAACACTGAGTATTATCATCCTTGTATTCGTTTTTCTTTTTTGTGTGAGTTTCCCGATTGGACTTGTAGTCACTTCCTTGTCTAAGTTTGGATTCACGCCAGTGGAGACTTTGGAACTGACGGGTCGATTAGGGAAAACAGGGTTGATGTCCAAAGGCAATCTTGAGAATCGGGTTACGTATGAGATGACTTTATCGTATTTGAATGAGCTTTGCCCCCCTTCCGCGGTGCGTCCGCTTTGCCAAAAACGGGATCGTCTTATCAAAAGACTTGCGGAACCCCCAAAAGATCCTCAATTCAATGAATGAGGAGACGCGTCGCGCCTAGTCTTGATTGCATCTGTTGTTTCTTTTGATAGATCACACCCCCTCTTCTCGGGTTTTCCAAGCCCTTGTTTTCTGGGGCCTTGCCGTGTTGCCCTTCGCGTTAAGACGGCACTTGTATAGAGCTTAAAACGTAGACGGCGGCGATTTTCTGGACTTTAGTCGCGTGGCTAGGATCTCGTCTCTGGCGCGAATGCTCGATTGCAGTTGGTGCAGTGTGGTTTCTAGAGTCCCCATTAACGCTTTGATTTTTTGCCGTGGGCTGTTTTTGCGTTTCATCCACGCCACAATGTGGGGACGGGCCAACTGCCACATGTTTACATCTGGATTCAGGATTTTCCCAATCCCCTCGGACAGCATCATATTTTTATGAACCAACAGCAAATCCACCTGATTTTGCAACTGAAAATGTTCCGTCAATTCAAAAACCTGTCCCAGCAGGCGGGCCAAAGATACCTCGCGCATAGGGCGCTCTAGCATGGGCTCCCCCACCGCGCGGGCCATGGCCGCAAACAACGCCCGGGATTTTGTCGTATCCACAATGCCCGTATCAAAATGCAAATCCGCCACTTTGTCGTAATCCCCCACAATAAAGGCATGAAACAGATCCGCTAAATACTTACGCCGCGTCTCGCTGAGGGATCCCATAATGCCAAAATCCATCACCGCAATTTGGCCCCCATCCGTCACAAACACGTTTCCCGGATGCAAATCTCCGTGAAAATATCCATGTTCAAAAACTTGTGTGAAAAAAATAACGGACGCTTTTTCCAACAAAACTTGGGGATCCAAGCCTTTTTCCAGCAAAGCTGTTTTGTTATCAATACGAACCCCGTCAATCCACGACAACGTCAAAACACGGCGGGCGGTATGGGACCAGTGCACTTTGGGCACCAGCAAATCGGGATTCCCCTCAAAATTTTTCCGAAATTTCGATGCCGCAGAACCCTCTAAACGCAAATCCGTTTCCATGGCCAGACAATCCTGTAGGAAGGTCACAACCTCTCTGGGTTTAAACCGATGCAGGCGCGGCACCGCCTTTTCCACAAAGCGAGCCATTTTAAGGAACAGGGCTACGTCTCTGGCAAAATCCGCCTCGATATTGGGCCGCAGAACCTTTACCGCCACTATATCCCCGCTCATCAAACGCGCTTTGTGAACCTGCGCAATAGAAGCCGAGGCCACAGGAACACGATCAAAATCCGCAAAAAGGGTGGCTATAGGACCACCAAGATCTTTTTCCACAATATCAACAGCAACATCACCAGAAAAAGCAGGCATACGATCCTGCAACGCCGTCAAAGCCCGCGCCACATCCTGAGACACCACATCAGGACGGGTGGCCAGCATTTGCCCCAACTTGACAAACGTGGGGCCAAGCTCTTTCAGAGCCTCGCATAATCTGGGGCCCAAGGGTTCATGAGTTTTGTGTCTGAAAAAAAATCTGTATTTTTTTTCATGCACGGCATCATAAACCAAACCATGACGGTTAAGGACTTTAAAAAAACGAAGGCCATCCCAAAATAACATTAAAGACGAACCCCCTGATGAATGCGCACCAACCCACCACTGAGGGAGGTGACGCGAACCCCGCCAAAACCAGCCTCCTTCATCATCTGGACCAAGACATCGGATGAGGGAAAAACCCGAATACTTTCCACCAAATACTGATACGATGGCCCATCCCGTGCAATCAAGCGCCCCAAATGGGGAATGATGCGTTCATACACCGCATATGGCTTTTGCAACACGGGTAAAATATCGGGGGAAAACTCCATACAAACAAAATGCCCCCCATACACCAAAACCCGCCGCATCTCTGCCAAAGCCCCCGCCAGATGCGTGACGTTCCTTAAACCAAAACTGATGGTACACACATCAAAGGAACGATCGGGAAAAGGTAAGTGTTCCGCTGCTGCCTGCACCGTTACCCCCCGAGACGCTAGGGCCAAGTCAATCAGACGCTCACCCGCCTTTTGTAACATACAGGATGACGGATCCACCATCGTCACCACGGGCAAATCGGGATGGGCCTTCATCGCCGCAACGGTAATATCCCCCGTGCCAGTGGCAACGTCGATCATCTTGGTTTTGGGACCCAAGGGCAATTTAGCCACAAAATTTTTTTTCCACAGGCGGTGTGTTCCCAAACTCATCACATCATTCATAATATCATAACGGGAAGCAACCGAGGCAAAAACGCCGCCAATACGGTCTTGACGCTCCTTCGGGGTCACCGTTTCCTGACCAAAGGTCTGACTGTAGGCATCGGAAATCATGCGGGCTCTTTAAAGAAATGTTAATCTTCCTTTCATCATATCCTGATAGCATCAATGAAGAAAAGGGATATAAAAACCATGGCCAAAAAAAAGCTGATCCTGATCCTTTTGCCTGTTCTCTTGCTTCTGATTGGGGCGGGGGTGTTTTTTTCTGGGATTTTGAATAAAAAAGATCCCGATGCCACAGAAGCAGGCCATGAATCCGCCAATGCCGCAGACGCCGCCGAGCACCCAGAGGATGAAAAAACCGCCAAGGCAGACCCCATTTTTTTTGAACTGCCCGATGTGATTGTCAACATCAAGGGCAAAGGCAAAGCCAAGGCCACCAATTTCCTGAAAATCAAAATCAACCTTGAACTGGGGAATCCAGAATCCCTGCCCATCGTGGAAAAACGTCTGCCGCGCCTGATCGATCAAATGCAAACCTATTTACGGGAACTGCGGGTTGACGATTTAGAAGGATCAGAGGGATTGCTGCGCCTGAGGGAAGAATTGCTCAAACGCATCCAAGCCACCGCTGACGGGGCCGATGTGAAAGATGTTTTGTTTGCCGAGATGATTTTGCAATAAGACTATGACCAACACAGACACTCTTTTGGATCCAGACAACCTTGAGGCCTCTGCCAACCCTGAAGACGACATGGTGGAGGATGATGACGGAGGCGAGCGCATCCTGAATCAGGATGAAATTGACTCGCTGCTGGGCTTTGGCGATGAAGGCCAAGATCAGGCCGTGGGGATCAATGCCCTTGTAAACAGCTCTATGGTGGCCTATGAACGGCTGCCCATGCTGGAGGTGGCTTTTGACCGCTTGGTGCGAATGCTCTCCACCAGTATGCGGAATTTTACATCCGATAACGTTGAAGTCACACTGGAAAATATGACGTCTATCCGGTTTGGTGATTATCTGGATTCCATTCCCCTGCCCGCCTTGCTCGCCGTTGTTAAGGCAGAAGAATGGGACAACATGGCCTTGATCACCGTGGAAAGCCCCCTGATTTATTCTATTGTGGATGTTCTGCTGGGCGGACGCGGCAAACAGCAAACCATGCGTATCGAGGGCCGCCCCTACACCACCATCGAGCGTAAATTGATTGAGCGTATGGTCAACATCATTTTATCGGATATGTCAGAGGCTTTTGACCCCCTGTCCCCCGTAACGTTTACGTTTGAACGTCTGGAAACCAACCCCCGCTTTGCCACCATCGCCCGCCCAGCTAACGCCGCCATATTAATCAAACTGCGGGTGGATATGGAAGACCGCGGCGGCACCGTGGATTTTTGCCTGCCCTACGCCACGCTGGAGCCTGTGCGGGAAATCCTCCTTCAGATGTTTATGGGGGAAAAGTTTGGACGGGATTCCATTTGGGAAACACACTTGGCGTCGGAACTGTTGCAAACGGGCATTGGCCTGCAAGCCGTTTTGGGCGAACAACAAATGACCCTGCATGAGGCCATTTCTTGGAAAGTCGGCAGTCAAATTCAGTTTATGACCAAGCCCGAACAGGCGATTGATTTGTGTTGTGGCAATGTCCCCCTGTTCAAAGGGCATTTGGGACAAAAAAACAGCAACATTGCGGTGAAGGTACACAAACGCCTGATCCGCCTCATGACAGCCAAGGATTGATGACATGCTTCCTCTTGTTTTCGATAGCGTCCTGATTCTTCTTCTGCTGGCGGCGTCTATAGGGGGGTGGCGTTTGTACCAAAAAATTCTCACGCTACAGGCTCTGCATCAGGACTTTCAAAACAGTCTGCGGGCTTTTGATGAGACCAGCCGTCAAACCACCGAAACCTTAGGTTTGTTAGAGACCAAGGCCAAAGAGGTGCAAACGCTGATGGAAACCTCCGTGGCGCGTGTGGAGCCCATGCGTCAAGATTTATTATTTCTGTGTCAAAGGGCGGAATCTTTGGCCGACACCCTAATGCACCCCCCCCAAAAAAAGACAACAACCCCTGCCCCACTGGATACTCCTTTTCTCGCCCCCCAAGAAATGGGGATCCTTGCCTCCCAAGGCCGTTCCCATGCCGAGCGGGAACTCTCCAACCTGATGGCACAAAGGCAAGCGTCATGAAAAAGACTTGGTATTTTTTTATGGATCGGGGGTTAAAACCCATGCTGCTTGGGTTTGTGGGATTGTGCGTCTTAACCCTTGGGCTACGCGTTCTATCCTTTGGGGATCCCCAGCGCCACATCACCATAGCATGGGCTGAGGAAGCGTCTGCCCCTGCCAGCGCAACAACCCCCGCCCCCACAACCCCCAAAACGGATACCAAAACAAACGACCAAACAGACATCATCATCCCAACAAACAAGCCACAAAAACCCGCAAAACCCCAAACAGACCTCACTGCCAGAGAAGGGCAACCCGATTTTGAAAAACCGGCCAAAACAGACGAAGACCTGATTGAACTCACCAACTTTAGCAAATCTGAAATCGAATTATTGCAATCCCTCAGAGAGCGCCGAGCCCTTTTAGAGACAAAAACCAAAGAACTGGACGAACGCGAACGTACCCTGTTGGCCTTAGAAGCCAGCCTAGAAACCAAAATCAAAACTATGGAGGGCATTAAGGGCGATATCGAAACCATTTATAAAAATATCGCCGCCAAAGTGGCAGCATTGCATCAGAGCCAAGACAAGCAAATTGCATCACTGGTGCGTATTTACGAAAAAATGAAGCCAGAGAACGCGGCATCGATCATGAATAACTTAGATTTAACCATTTTGTTGGATGTTGTAAGGGGAATGCAAGAAAACAAGCTGGCGCCCATTCTGGCCAAAATGGATGTGAAAAAGGCCACGTTTGTCACAGCTGCCCTTGCAGAAAAAACCCCCGTGCCAGAGGATGCCAACGCGCTGATGGCCAGCATGAACGACCCTAAAGCCAAACCCCAAGGACAATAACGCCATGGCCGTCAGCAAAGATATGCCGATTTTAATTGTGGATGATTTTAAAACCATGCTGCGTATTACACGACAAATGCTGGCTCAATTGGGGTTTATGAATGTTACCGAGGCCACAGACGGGGCCGATGCGATTGAAAAAATGGGACAGAAAGACTTTTCCTTGATTATCTCGGATTGGAATATGGAGCCCATGTCAGGCTATGAACTTCTGAAGCACGTACGCGGAGCATCCAAAACCCCCACCATTCCCTTTGTGATGGTCACGGCAGAACGCAAACCCGAAAACGTTATCGCCGCCAAAAAAGCGGGCGTGAGCAATTATATTATCAAACCCTTTAACGCCGGCACACTGAAAAGCAAGCTGATGGCCGTTTTGGGTCCCTTTTAACGTCAACATAGCGAGGACATATTATGAATCCCCAGCAAAGCCTTAATGCCCTGCACTCTCTCTTAGAGTCTCTTTTGCCACAAATGGAAAAAGGGAAATTTTCCAATGTTCAGCGCCACTTTATGTATGCGCTTCTGGAGCAATCCAAAAACTACAGCCAAGTTCTTGCGGAACTTGAGCTTAGCACAAGACATTTAAAAGAAGCCTTGGGGGAAACAGAAAACGCCGCCAACACCCTGCTTAGCATCGCAGAAGACCTTCAGCGGGATGAACGCACCGAAGATGTGGGACTAAAAATTTCCGAAGCGTGCACCTTTCAAGATATTGTCGGTCAGCGCTTGAAACAGGTCCAAAAAACCTTACATACCTACGCGGATTTTCTGGCCCTTATGGGCACAACGCCAAGTACGACTTCTGTGCCAACGCTGTCATCGGGACCTGGTTTTACGGGGGAAGTCATTAGCCAAGAGGATGCGGATCGCTTAATGGGATAACCTTGGCTCCCTTCGCAAACCCTCACAAAATGTTTTGGGTCTTTACAGATTTTCCCTGTTTTTTGTTTCTCTTGTCAAGCGCAGCCATGGCGTTTACAGTACCTAAGACCCACAAAAAGAATTGAAAAACGAGAGTCCCCCTGTCCATGGCCATACCTTATTTCACAGAAATGATGATTCTTCTGGCTGCGGCGCTAACCATTGCCCCTGCCTTTAAACATATGAAACTTAGCCCCGTTCTGGGGTACTTGGTGGCAGGAGCCGCTATTGGTCCCTACGCCATGGGGTATGTCAATGATATTGTACGCATTCAACATGTTTCTGAATTGGGCATTATTTTTTTAATGTTTATGGTGGGACTCGAGCTACCCTTGGGCCGTTTAAAGGTCATGAGAACACTTGTTTTTGGGCTGGGGGGGATGCAAGTTCTGGCGACAGGGTTTTTGATTGCCGCGCTTTGTCTTTTTTTGGGGCTTCCCATGACGACGGCCATTGTGATCGGCGCTAGCTTAGCCCTTTCCTCCACCGCCATGGGGCTCCAGCTGCTAAGCGAGAGAGAAGAACTACGGGCCCGCCACGGCCGAGCCACCTTTGCTGTTCTGTTGTTTCAGGATATCTGCGCCGCCCTTTTCATGACCCTGATTATCCTGATGGGGCGCGAACAAAACGCGGATCAGTCTTTGGTTTTGGTCATAGGGGAAACCTTTTTGGATGCCACCATTGCCATTGCTGCCATTTTTATTATGGGGCACTATGCCTTGCGCCCCCTCTATCGCTATGTCGCCAGCACAAAAAACGAGGAAATTTTTACCGCTACCACTCTATTGGTGATTTTGTCTGTCAGTTTTTTAATGGGGCAAATTGGCCTATCCATGGCGCTTGGAGCCTTTATCGCTGGAATGATCTTGGCAGAAACAGAATACCGCCACGAGGTGGCACGACATGTCTTGCCATTCCAAGGCCTTTTGCTGGGCCTTTTTTTTATGACTGTGGGCATGGGTATCGATTTCAGTGCCGTGGCCTACAACGCTTTTTCCATTGGTGTCATGCTGCTGGGATTGATGATTAGCAAAGGTCTTTTGATTTACGGCATGGCACGTTTGTTTGATCTACCATCTTCGTGCGCATTGAAAACAGGTATTTTGCTGTCTCAGGGTGGGGAATTTGCGTTTGTCCTGTTGGCACTGGCACGGGGGGGTGATCTGATTGACCCCACATTATCCTCAAACATTATGGTGGTTGTCGCCCTCAGTATGGCCCTAACCCCCATTCTTTATGCCATTTTATCCCGTTTTGACCATCCAGATATTATCGCAGCGGTGGATTCCATTGCCCTGAATGATATTGCCGTTTCCTGTCAAGATCTGCATCATCATGCGATTATTATTGGCTTTTCCGAGGAAGGAAAAAACCTCACCGAAACCCTCAGCAAGGCTGGTAAACCCTTTGTGATTTTAGATACTAACAAAAATAATTGCCTTTTGGGGCAGCAGTTGTTTTTACCCACATTTCACGTTGCCTCTATCAACCATGATGTTTTAGAAGCGGTGGGCGGAGATCGCGCCCAAGTCATCGCCCTCACACAACCCACGCCTGCGTTAAAGCATTTGATTCTTGACATGATTCGCCAGCATTTCCCTCATTTGCATCTGGTAGCCTACACCCCCGCATCCCCAGGGACGGACGATGCGCCCCCCAGCCATCTGGCCGTGATCACAACGCATAACGTTTCCGAGCGATATGCCGAAACAGTTTTACAGGCCCTCTCTGAGCCTATGGCCCATCATCTTCCCACCTCATGAACACCTTTCGCCCCATTTTTTATATTCTCTCCATTCTGCTTCAGGCTTTGGCCGTCATGATGTTGATTCCCATGGCTTTTGATTATGTCTCTGGTCATAAGGAATGGTCGATTTTTCTGATCAGCGCCCTGTTAACCAGCGGCATGGCTTTGTTTATGGGGCTCATCAACCGCACCCCACTTCATACCCTCACCCTCAGGCAAGCCTTTATTTTTACTGTGGCCACATGGTTCTTGTTTCCTACCTTTGGGAGCATTCCTTTTATGGTGTCCAGCCTGAACCTCGGTTTTGTTGAGGCTTTTTTTGAAGCCACCAGCGGCCTGACAGGAACAGGCTATACCATGATTTCTGGTCTGGATACCTTGCAACCTGGATTGCTGCTATGGCGGTCTTTGTTGCAATTTTTGGGGGGGGTGGGGATTATTGTTTTGGCGGTGGCCATTATGCCCATGCTTAGCGTGGGGGGGATGCAGCTTTTTCAAAGAGAATCCTCCGACGTCAGCGATAAATTTATGCCCCGTGTGGGCAGTTTGGCCTTGACCATCTTGATTACGTATATTGTCTTAAATATCCTCTGCGCCTTGGGGTACCGTTATGCGGGCATGTCTGCCTTCGATGCCATCAATCACGCCATGAGCACGGTGGCCGCGGGCGGCTTCAGCACCCACGACACATCCTTTCGCCATTTCCAAGACTATCCTCTGGTGGAATGGAATGGAACTTTGTTCATGATCTTAGCTGGGCTACCCTTTACACTTTATTTCAGGTGCCTATCGCCGAAACTTAATCTGTCTGTTTTTTACAAAGATCCCCAAGTTCGGGCCTTTTTTAAAATTTTGATCGGTAGCGTTGTGGCGCTCTCCCTCATCCGATACCTTAGCGAAACGGGACACGCCTCATTTTCTGAAATTTTTAGAACAACACTCTTTAACGCCACATCATCCATGACAGGCACTGGATTTTTTTCGCGGGACTATATGACATGGGCACCGTTAACGTTTATTGTTTTTTACATCCTGATGTTTATTGGGGGATGCGCGGGTTCAGCGGCCTCGGGCTTTAAGATTTTTCGTGTGCAAATTATGGTGCGCTTGATTGGGATTCAATTAAAAAAACTCCTGCAGCCCCACGGGGTTTTTCTGCCCTATTACAACAACCGCGTTTTGTCCCAGAACGTGGTGGATTCTGTGGTGTCCTTTTTATTCATTCACCTGTTGGTGGCGGCCTTTTTTTCGTTGGTATTTGCGGCCTACGGACTGGATATGGTCACGGCTTTGGCCATGGCCATTTCCTCTTTGGCGTGTGTGGGGATGGGATTGGGGGACATCACGGGCCCTGCGGGCAGCCTGAAACCCCTAAGCGAGGGGGTCAAACTGTGGATGAGTCTGGCCATGATCGCTGGACGACTTGAATTTTTAGCGATTTTGGTGTTATTTATGCCCAGATTTTGGAAAGAATGGAAATAGACCATGGACACCTGTATTGCCGAAGCGTTACTCCGAACGGGTTGCATTGGCCTTTCGCCAGATGCCCCGTATACCCTGACATCGGGCAAAACCAGTCCTGTTTATGTGGATGCGCGGAAAATTTTATCGTATCCCGATGTGCGGGATTTGGTCATGGCGTCTTTAACGGACAAAGCCCGCGACCTGATCGCCCGTCACACCATTAACGTCATTGCAGGGGGGGAAACGGCGGGCATTCCCTATGCGGCCATGCTGGCGGATCGCCTGAACCTGCCTATGATTTATATTCGGAAAAAACCCAAAGATTTTGGTCGTGGCCGCCAAATCGAAGGGGAATTACCCCCCCACCCCCGTGTTTTGCTGGTTGAGGACCTGATGAGCTTTGGCAGCAGCAAAAAGGTCTTTCTAGATGCCCTCACCCACGCGGGGGCCGCTGTGCCTGCCTTGGCTGTTGTGTTTTCCTATGATCTTTTTGATTGGGGGGCAGCATTGGCGCCGCATCCCGTTCCCGACATGGCCAGTGTGGTCCGATGGCAGGATGTTTACGATTTCACACACCATCATCGATCACGATTTTCCCGCGAAGCAGATTTCTTAGAAGCCCTTCTGGCCTGTCCTGAGGATTTCATAAAGTGAGTGTTCGCTCTCTTTTTTTTATGGTCTGTGTTTTTGTGTTGGGAGGGATTGCATCACCCTCCCACGCCCAGCCTGCTGGAGATGTGCCGCTGGTGGTGGCTATTTCCCGCTTGCCGCAGGGGTGGCACCCGCTGTATGAAAGCGGACCTGCCAATCAGGCCCTGTTGCCCCTAACCACACCCCCCATTGTGTCACGCAATGACCAAGGGCGCTTTGTCTGCCGCGTGTGTCAGACGGTCCCCACCCTTGATAACGGCGGCATTCGCTATACAGACGGCGGCGGTATCCGCCTGCGCTTTGCGGTGCAAAAAGGCTTGCGATGGGGCGATGGATATCCCGTCACAGGGTCTGATGTGGCCTTTACTTTGGATGTGATGGCCTCTTTGCCGCCAGAGAATCCTTACCGGCAATATCGCAACCGTTTGTCGGAAATCACCTTAGACAAAGACGTTGTGGTCTTATCGTTTCCCGAAGGGCACAGTCTGGAAACACTCATGCCCATATTCCCCCTGCTGCCTGCGCATTTGGAAAAGGCCCGCTTTGACGCCGACCCCGCCCAATATCAAACCCAAAGCCAATACCAGCGCAAGCCAGATGACCCAGGGCTGAGCTATGGCCCTTTTCATCTAACGGCTCCGGGGATCACCAATGCGGTGTTTCGACGCAATCCATCCTATCCCCTTTTGCCCAAAACCCCCACTACCTTAGAGCTGCGCACCTATCGCACAGACGCGCTGGCGCGGGATCTAAAAACGGGGGCTGTGGACCGCGTTCTGCGGTATCAAAGCCCGAATGATAACGGCCAAGATACCCTGTTGCAGGCCCTGCCCGCCGATACCTACACTGCTGTCTGGCAGCCCGAGCCCTATTTGGTGGTTCTGGATGCCATGGGGGATCTATCCCCTGCCCTGCGCCGCGCTTTGGGCCAAAGTGTGCCTTGGGAACAGGCTGCCAAATCCCTGTTTGACGGTCATTTGATCCCCGCAAGGGGGTTGTTCCGCGATGATGATCTGCGCTTTGCCGAAACGGACCCAGCCATGCCCGATGAAAGCGCCCTGAAAACAGTTTTGCAACAAGAAGGCTGGACATTACAGGACGGTATCTACAAAAAAAATGATCGTTCCCTTTCTTTTTCCATCACCACATTGGCGGGCCAACCCAACCTGCTGGCCCTGCAACAGGTTTTGGCCAACGCCCTGAAAACCCAAGGCATTCCCGTCACCCTGCAAACCGTCAGTCAGGGCATTTTTTATGGGGAAACCCTGCCCAATCGCACCTTTGACGGTCTGGCCCTTTATATCGTGCCCACTACGGGGGCACCCCTGATCAACTGGCTGCGGTCTGTGTACAGCGTTTCGGGGGCGGATCCCAGTGTTCCTGCCCTGCTGGATGCCCTGACCCAAAACCCATCCGAAGACACTGAACGCGCCCTTTGGGATCAAATTCAGGCCCATTTGGCCACTGAGCCCCGCTTTATCCCCCTGTTTTTCACGCCCTCTCTGACGCTGCAAAAAAACACATGGTCCTTGCCCGACCCCAACGCCCCCTTGGAAACAGCGGGGGGGTGGGTTAGGCGGTGAGGGCTTAGAGATCCCGCGTCTGCCCATGCCCAAGCGATGCCAAAAAATGCTGACTTTCTAGGCTCAATCCCTCTACTACCTCTGGTGTTGCTAAAAGCTCCTCGGTGAGGCGGGCGTACCGCACCAAGGTATCGTGTTGTTTTGCAATTGTTTTTTCTAAACGCTCTACTTGTAACTGTAGTGATTGAACAGGATCTACATCCTTTTCTGTTTTAAAACATTGATCAATACCCAAAAGATACTGATAATCCACGCCCCGCACTTTTGGATCCTGATAGGATGCAACAAGTTTCAACCATCGGCTTACTGCCAAACGCGGCCCATTTGGCTCCTGATAGGACTCAACAGACCCACTCTTATGGGTCTTGTCTTTTGTTTTTTCTTGTTTTTCACCCCCCCCCCGCCTGATAAAATTTGTTTAAATTGCTTGTTATCGCCTGCCAGACGTACAAAAGATAGGCGCCTTTGGCGTTCATCAAGATTAAGAGAGCCTTCTAGGGCGTGTCATCATTTGCTCAAAAGCGGCTTTTCCCGTATGCTGGGCTGTGAATTCTGCCAAAAAACAGTCAATATACGGCCAGTATATCGACCGTTTTTTGCCAGTTTCTCGCCTCAGCATCCAGAAAAATCCATCTTTCTCGCT
>CANGYP010000025.1 GCA_947458235.1 Alphaproteobacteria bacterium | reverse complement strand
GGGGGCGTTGGGGGTCATGGGTTGCGCCCAGAACCAGCGCGGGCTTGCCAAAAGAGTTCTTCTTCTTCGCTGAGAGGAGTTGTAGGGGCGGCACCTGCACTGTTCATAGCGTCATCAATAAGGTCCATGGCAGCAGCAGCTTTATCAGAAGAATAATTGCCAGACAACTGGGCAGCGTTAGCAATTTTTTCAGCTAACTCTTGTTGCGACTTAGTGAGTTTCTTAAACCTGTCCTCATCTGATTGAGTAGCACCTGTTTTACTCCACGCCTCTCGTAGATCTAGGATGCCATTTAAGTGTCCAGTGCGTAAACCCGTGCTGATCATTAAGGCTAAAGAGGTGGGGCTGGGATTTTTTGTGTCTGCGGCGGTGATCAGGGCTTTAACTCTATCGCTTTCAGAAGAAGAAGACCCCGGGAAAAGTTGTTCTGTTGCATACTTAGCAATTGCTGCAGCAGAGGTAGTCATAGGATATTGGTTATTTGGAGAAATGTTAAAATTTTTGTCTAAATACTCAGCAACGGCCTCATTGATTTTGTTATGATAAGAGATATCTCCTCCCTGGAGAGCTCGATTCTCAATAAACTCAGCAAGTTCCGTATCTTGCTGGCCAAGAACTTTAAGAGCTCCGATCGCATATCCCCCATTGTTTGCAGCTGTAGGATCGGTAATGTACCCAACCAGAGCTGCAGAAACAGCATTTTCAATAAATCCCTGCTTCCCAATAATTTTTTCAAATTTTTCGTCAAAAGTTTTCTTTTGGGTTGCTGCTGCTTCAGCTTGTGCTGCCAGTTCTTTCTGAAGTATTGCTGTGGCTTTCTGCGCAGTCAGACGAGAATCAATTGCTTTAAATTTATCAGAAATATTCAATAAGCTATTGTTGCCTTGACGCTCCCCTAGGATTGTGACGCTGGATACAGGGGCATTTTCAATACCACAATCTTGTTTTACGGCATCCAACATGGTCTGGATTTCTTTATCAGAGAGTTTGTCAGGACTTTTTATGCCCACAATCACGGAGCCTGATGGGTTGAAGGCCAAAGTTAACTCATCTCCATATTTTTGCCACACTTCGCGAGATGGCCTGATGCTACTATCACGAATATTGAGTTTTGCACCCTTACCGCTAAAGGCCCCCTCTGTTACCCCACCTAATTCTATAGACAAAAAACTATTTTGGGCCGCCGTTATAGAACTGGAGGATATGGATCCACCATTCATATAGTCTTGTTGTTGTTGATAATAGGTTGCGTCATCCTCCAATTGCTTATCTTCTGCTTCTACTTTAGCAATTTGATAGGCTTCCCATGCTTTTTTGGTTTGCCGACCTGTAAAAACTGCCCCAACTACACCCAAAACGCCCGCTACAGTAGGTAGCCAAGCGATAGCCCCTAAGCCTCCAGTGGCCGCTGTCAAAAAACAGAATCCAGCAATCGTGGCCACGCCAGCCGTCAATGCCCCCCATCCCCCTAGATCTCTCTGCTGAGCTCCTGTAGACCACTCTCGTTTTACCCAAGACACGGTGGGTTGAAAAAGCGCACGGTATGCTGAAGACATGCCGCGCCCTACAGTCGTATCCCAAAGGTTCAAAAGGGGATTGTGCTTGGCCGTAAGATCATGATACTTGCTATTTAGTCCCTTCTCACCAGAGACAAACTTATTAAGTGCACTCTTTTTTTGAGCAAAGCTTTTTTCAAAACCAAGAGGTTCGCCAATCTTTTGAATGGCGTCTTGTTTATTAGCTTCAGAAAGAGTATCAAGCCAATCCTCATAGGGTATATTTTTGCCTTGATGTTTGACTGTGAAGCTTTGGTGTTTTTTAAGCTCTTTTAACGCTTCTTCTAGGTAGTGCGCTTTCTGCTGGGGGCGAGCAGTGTCAAAATTATTCTTGAACAAGTAGTTGCTCAAGATTTTTTTAATATCTGCTCTATTGTCGCGAATTTCAACTACGTCCAACCCATCAGAAAAATAATTGTTATCACTAAGATAATCTAAAAGTTTGTCATCTAAGGTTACAGCCATACCCCCTCCTCTAAAAAAAATCCAACCCCCTTTTGGGGCCATAGTCTCACCCTATCCCACAAAGGTGGGCATGTCAAGAGATTTAAACGATTTTTTAACTAAATGAAATGTGACAAATGTCACATTTGGGGGCGGAGGCCGTGTCAAAAAAGGATCTCTATTTCCTTTGGCCTTTCCCCCCAGCGGTGGTATAATTTTTTTTTCAATGTGCAACACAAGGATGCCCCATCATGACTTTGGCCGCAACGCGCGTTCCCCAGAACGAACAACGGGCTTTTTTTTCCCAAAGCCTACAGCATGCCGATCCCGATATTTTCGCCGCCATTGGGGAAGAGGCCCAGCGGCAGCAGGATCATATTGAACTCATTGCCTCAGAAAACATGACGTCGCTGGCGGTGATTCAGGCGCAGGGGTCGGTGCTCACCAACAAATACGCCGAAGGCTATCCGGGCAAGCGTTATTACGGCGGCTGTTACGCCGTGGACCGTGTGGAAACGCTGGCTATCGAGCGGGCCAAGACCCTCTTTGGGGCTGGTTTTGCCAACGTCCAGCCTCACTCGGGGGCGCAGGCCAATGGGGCGGTGTTTCTGGCCCTGTTAAATCCGGGGGATACGGTTTTGGGGATGGGTTTGGAATTCGGGGGGCACCTTAGCCACGGGGCCAAGGTGAATATGTCTGGCAAGTGGTTTAACATTGTGTCCTACGGCGTGCGGGAAAGCGATGGGTTGATTGATTATGACGCGGTGGAGGCTCTGGCCCTGCAAAACAAACCCAAATTGATCATCGCGGGGGGATCGGCCTATGCACGCGTTGTGGATTTTGCCCGTTTCCGCCAGATTGCCGATAAAGTCGGGGCGTATTTCATGGTGGATATGGCGCACTTTGCGGGCCTCGTGGCGGGCGGCGTGTATCCGTCCCCCGTGCCCTTTGCCGATGTGACCACCACCACCACCCATAAAACCTTGCGGGGCCCACGGGGGGGAATGATTTTGACCAACAACGAAGAGTTGGCCAAAAAATTCAATTCTGCTGTTTTCCCTGGGATGCAAGGTGGACCCTTGATGCACGTCATCGCGGGGAAAGCCGTGTGCTTTGGGGAGGCCCTGCAGCCATCCTTCAAACACTACGCCCAGAACGTTCTGGACAATGCGCGGGCCTTGGCCGATGTGCTGGTGGCGCGGGGATGTGCCGTGATTGCGGGGGGCACGGATTCCCACCTCGTTCTGGTGGATTTACGGCCCAAGGGGGTGACGGGCAAAGATGCTGCCGAAACCTTGGAACTGGCCCATATGACGTGCAACAAAAACGCCATCCCCTATGACCCCGCCAAACCCGCCATCACATCGGGCATTCGTTTGGGCACCCCTGCGGGCACCACCCGTGGCTTTGGCGTCAAGGAGTTTCAGCGCATCGGCCACTGGGTTGGGGACGTTCTGGACGCTATGGCCACCCAAAACCCCCAAACACTGGACACCGTGCTGGCCACCACCCGCCGCGAAGTCGCGGCCTTAACCGCCCAGTTTCCCGTGTATTCATAGGGCGTGAGGAGGACGTGAGGAGGACGCCATCGGTGGATGCCTCTTGAAACCCTGAATATAGGATCCCCGCGAACGTGGGGATCACACGATTGGTGAATAGAGGCCCACAGGTGGTATCCCGAACAGGGATGATGTCTTCCTTTCCCCCCGCATGGTCCACTCTATAGCTTCCCATCACCTTTTCTTAATAAACCTTGTGGTATTCTGTTGCAATGCAACATGATTTCCTTCATGCTTTAACGCACATGACTTAGACTTTCAGGGAAAACGTTATGACGGCCATACCCAAAAAAAACACGCCAGCCAACACCAACACCACGGACAAGCACTATGTGACCTTGATCGACCACCAAACGGGGCGTCAGTTTGATTTTCCCATTCTCAGCGGCACACAGGGCCCTGATGTCATTGATGTGCGGCGGTTGTACGCGGATACGGGGTATTTTACCTTTGATCCGGGCTTTACCTCCACCGCCAGCTGTGATTCCACCATCACCTTTATTGATGGGGACGAGGGGATCCTCAGCCACCGTGGCTATGCCATCGAGGATCTGGCGGAACACAGTGATTTTATGGACGTGTCGTATTTGCTGTTAAACGGCGATTTGCCCAATCCAGCCCAGAAAAAAGACTTTTTGCACTCCATCACACACCACACCATGGTGCATGAGCAAATTCACAATTTTTTCAAGGGCTTTCGTCGTGACGCACACCCCATGGCGGTGATGTGCGGCGTTGTGGGGGCGTTGTCGGCGTTTTATCATGACAGTTTGGACATTCACGACCCCAAGCAGCGGGTGATTGCGTCCCATCGTTTGATTGCCAAAATGCCCACGTTGGCGGCCATGGCCTATAAGTACTCCATCGGCCAGCCCTTTGTCTATCCCCGCAATGATTTATCCTATGCGGAGAATTTCCTGCATATGACGTTTTCGGTGCCGTGCGAACCCTATACCGTCAATCCCGTCACCGCCCGTGCCATGGACCGCATTTTTATTTTGCATGCGGATCATGAACAGAACGCCTCCACCTCTACGGTGCGCTTGGCGGGATCCACAGGGGCGAATCCGTTTGCGTGCATCGCGGCCGGAATTGCCTCTTTGTGGGGTCCAGCCCACGGCGGCGCCAACGAGGCCGTGTTGAAAATGCTGGATCACATCGGCAGTGTGAAAAACATCCCCGAATTTATCAAGCGGGCCAAGGACAAAGACGACCCGTTCCGTCTGATGGGCTTTGGGCACCGCGTGTACAAAAACTTTGATCCCCGCGCCACCGTGATGCGCAAAACCTGTCACGAAGTGCTGGACGCGCTGGGCGTTGGCAACAACGAACAGTTAAAGCTGGCCATGGAACTGGAACGCATCGCGCTGGAAGATCCCTATTTCATCGAGAAAAAACTCTATCCCAACGTGGATTTTTATTCGGGCATTATCCTGAAGGCCATGGGCTTTCCCGTGACCATGTTCACCGTTCTGTTTGCGCTGGCCCGCACCGTCGGATGGATCGGCCAATGGAAAGAAATGATTGAAGATCCTGCCCAACGCATCAGCCGTCCCCGTCAACGCTATATCGGCGAACCCCCACGGGCCTACAAGCCGTTGCATCGGCGATGATGCGGCAGACATTGTCTTTCCCCTTGCAAATCCCTGCAAAGTTATCAACCATAGGGTTTTACAGGAATGGTTGACTATGTCTTGGTTTGCACGCCTAAAAAGCCGTTTGTCTAAATCCTCTGGCAAGATTCATCGGGGTCTGTTGTCCTTTGTTACGGGCGGAGTTCTGGATGAAGCGGCGCGTCAAGAGCTGCAAGATACCCTGATTTCTGCCGATTTTGGGGTAACGCAGGCGGCGGCGTTGTCTCTGGCCGTGGCCAAGCGCCATCGGGGGGAAAACGTGTCCCCTGAAACCCTGACCCAGAGTTTGCGGGATGTTGTGTGTGATACCCTTTCGGTCCATGCGCGACCTTTGGGGGTGCCAGACTTGTCTGGGCCAGCGGTGTTTTTTCTGGTGGGGGTGAATGGGAACGGCAAAACCACATCCGCTGGAAAGCTGGCGGCGTATTTTCAGGGGCTGGGGGTGCGGGTGGCCTTGGTGGCTGCCGATACGTTTCGGGCGGCTGCGGTGGATCAACTGCGGGTATGGGCCCAACGGGCGGGCGTACCTTTGTATGAGGGCAAAGATAAGCAAGACCCCGCCGCCTTGGTTTACGAAAGCTACGCACGGGCCAAGGCCGAGGGAATTCGCCTGCTGCTGGTGGACACGGCGGGGCGATTGCACACCAAGCAGGATTTGATGGAATCACTGGGAAAAATGGTGCGTGTGATGAAAAAACACGATGACACCGCCCCGCATGAAGTGATCTTGGTGTTGGATGCCACAACAGGTCAAGCCGCCCATACCCAAGCAAAGTTGTTTAAGGACCATGCGGGGATCACGGGCCTGATCGTCACCAAACTGGACGGTACGGCCCGCGGCGGGGTTGTGGTGGCACTGTCCACTGATTATGCGCTGCCCATCTTCATGATCGGCGTAGGGGAGTCTCTGGAAGATCTGCAACCCTTTGATCCCAAAGAGTATGCCGAGGCCCTGATTTAGGGCGTGTCATCATTGAAGCGAGAAAGATGGATTTTTCTGGATGCTGAGGCGAGAAACTGGCAAAAAACGGTCGGTATACTGGACGTATATTGACTGTTTTTTGGCAGGATTCACAGTCCAGCATACGGGAAAAGCGGCTTTTGAGCAAATGATGACACGCCCTAGGGACACAAAACCGCCTGATGAATGACATAGGGGTGCGGCATGGCCCGTGTGTCCTGTGTTATGGCCAGCATCTCTTTGGGACTGAGGGCCGCCCCACGCGCTGGATGACGATGGGCGCCGATGGTTTTTAACGACCACAAAAAATCCCCCAACGTCAGCGGTTCTGTTTCATACAAGTGACGCGTCACCGTGACAGAGGCGGAGGACCAGAGGGCCGTTAAATCCTCCGCGCTGGGCCATGGAATGATTTTATCGGCGCGGCCCACACGGGCAAGGGCATCATAAAAGGGGGAAAAACTGCCCGCCCCCAAGGTTCGGATGACAACAACCCCCTTGGGACGCAAAAAGGGACGCCACGACAACGGGGCTTTGGGATCGGCAAACCAAGGCAAACCCATGCTGCACGTCATCACATCAAACTGGGGACGCGGAGCAAAGGGCAGGGATTCCGCACACCCCACCACACGAACGGCAGGCCTGAGGATATGGGATAACATGGCAGGGCTAGGGTCCACCGCCGTATAGTGAATATGCGGTGGCAGAGCCTCCCCCACAAAGCCCGTACCAGCGGCAACGTCGCACAAATGGCGCAGATGGGCATAATGCTGCATCACCCACGCCCCCAGATCATGGGCCACCCGACGCTGGATCACGGCGCCATCGTTATAACATGCGGCACTATGGTCAAAGGGCGTCAGGGTCATGAAGGCATCTTGATATAGGTCTGGGCGCACGCAATCCATGCACAGAATGCACCAAAGCACAGCAAAGGCGGGACACAAAAACACCCTGCACAGGCTATAGCATGGGCCTTGCTGTGGGTCCAGAGGATCCCTTGGGGCCTCCCTTGGTGGGCGGATAAAAAAATATCAAATATGAACAAAACACTTGACGCCTAATTATATATATATTATTTTAAAATAGAATTATGGCCCCAGCAACCCTTTTTTACCAGCTGGGCCTAAGGAGAAACATGACTAAGAATCCGAACTGGCTTATAACCGCTTTTCAGGTTTTCGGCCATTCCCATGAAGAGGGAGAGTGGTCCGAACCCAAACCCGATCCCGAAGGGGCAGGGGAAGACGATGAAGAGGTCTTCCCCTTTATTATAGGGGACCAAGAACGGGAGTCTTGGCCCGATCCCGATCCCCAAGGGGAACCCGATTCAGGGGAATGGGAATTTGAATGCGGCTCTTAATAATTTAGGGTCCCATTAAAATCACCCCCCTATCCATCCATTGGATTAGGGGGGTGGTTGATTTTGACCTATACCCTCTTTCCCCCATCTTTTCCCTTTGACCGTCGTATCCCTTTGATCCATGATAGGGGATATCATGAACCGTTTGTATCTGCCTGTCACGTTATGCCCCAACCAAGATTTTGTGTGGCCCGAGGCTGCCCATCATTATTTAGCCCATGTCATGCGGGCGCGGGTGGGGGACGCGCTGGAGGTTTTTGATGGCATCACAGGATCATACATTGCCCGCATCACCCCCCCCCCGCAGGGCCCCCACTACCTCTGGGTTGGCGAGGGTGGAAATATCCCCAAAATCGGACTCCCCAGCGGCGATTTTTCGCAGGATGCGGCGCATGATTTTGCCCGAGCGGGTTTTGGGCAGGCCATCACAAAATTGGATATGATCGGGCTTGGCGATGGGGCTGATATAGGTTTTGACGTGATCAATCAACTGGTGTTTCAGGGACGTTGATGGGGTGACCTCTGAGGCCAGCACCACAAAGGCATAAATCCCCTGACCCTTTAGGGGATCATGAACCCCCACAACGGCGGATTCGATGACGCCGTGGGCATCGTCCAGCGCGGCCTCGATCTCTGCCGTGCTCAGGCGATGGCCCGACACATTTATCACATCATCCACGCGGCCCGTGATGCGATAATCGCCGGATTCATCCCGCTTCGCTCCATCACCGCTGAAGAAAAATCCAGGGAAATCGCCAAAATACGTTTTTTCAAAACGGGCGTGATCCCCGTGCAAGGTGCGGGCTTGGCCGGGCCATGATGTGGCAAAGCACAGGTTGCCCTCGTCTGTCGTGGGCTGGCCGTGGGTATCCAATAAAATGGGCTGAATGTGGGGCAGGGCCTTAGCCGCAAACCCAGGTTTTTGGTGGTTGCGATCAAGGGGCGCCATCAGAATCCCCCCCGTTTCCGTCTGCCACCATGTATCCATAATGGGGCAGCGGCCCCCGCCGATGTGGGTATGATACCAGTGCCATGCTTCGGGATCAATGGGCTCCCCCACCGATCCCAGCAACCGCAGAGTGCTTCGGTGGGTTGTGTTTAAGGGATCCAGCCCCAGCCGCATCAGGGTACGAATAGCCGTGGGGGCTGTATAAAAAATCGTCACGCCGTAACGGTCCACCATCTGCCACCAGCGGGACGCATCGGGCCACGTGGGCACCCCCTCAAACAAAACCTGCGTTGTTCCCATGGACAGGGGGCCATACACGATATAACTGTGCCCCGTGATCCATCCCACATCGGCAGTACACCAGAACACGTCAGAGGCTTGGGGATCAAAGACCGTTTGCATGGTATGGGCCGTATACACCCCATACCCGCCGCAGGTGTGCACCACCCCCTTGGGCGTGCCTGTGGAGCCAGAGGTGTAGAGGATAAACAGGGGGTCCTCCGCCTTCATCGGCTCAGGCTCACAAACGGGGGCGGCCGCCTTTTGCAAATCCCCATAATCATGATCCCGCCCCGCCGTCCACGGGATATCCTGCCCCAGATGCCGCACCACAACCACGTGTTGCACGGGGGTTTCGGGGATGGCTTCATCCACCGCAGCTTTTAGCGCAATGACCTTGCCCCCGCGCATCCCGCCGTCGGCGGTGATGACCACCTTCGCGCCGCAGTCCATGATGCGCGTATGCAGCGCGTTGGCCGAAAAGCCCCCAAACACCACCGAATGCACCGCCCCGATGCGGGCACACGCCAGCATGGCATACACCGCCTGCGGGATCATGGGCATATAGATCACAACGCGGTCCCCTTTGGCCACGCCGAGGGCTTTTAAACTGTTGGCAAAACGGCAAACATGGTCCTGTAACTGGCCATAGGTGATGGTTTGGCGCTGGGTTTCATCCTCCCCCTCATAAAAAAAAGCCACCCGATCCGGTGTGGTGGCGGCGTGACGGTCCACACAGGTGGTGGTAATGTTCAAAACACCGTCTTCAAACCAGCGAATGGATACGGGGTTGTGAAACGAAAAAATCCCCCCTTGGGTGGGGGCCTTGATCCAATCCACCAACGCTGTGGCACGGCCCAACCAATAGGCATTCATGGGGGAAGGGTCTGACATCATGGGGTCCTCTCAAGGCTCACGTCGGATGGCCATTGTAGAAAGAGGTGCGCGTCGTGTCAAATCTTGATCAAAGTATCTGTCAAGGGCACATCTAAAAACCTCGGTTTTTCGTCATTGCGAGGAGCAACGCGACGAAGCAATCTAGGGTTTCCTCGCGCTGAAGCCTTTCTGGATTGCTTCGCTACGCTCGCAATGACGGTTAATAGAGGTGCCCTCAAAGTATCCCTCGCGCACAGCCGCATTCAGAAAAAAGAAACGCCCATGGATCCCCTCGTCACTGAAAAATGGTGTTCTTGCCGTATCTGGAAGCGTCTTAGGCAATCAAACAGCCCTTCAAAAACACGTTCTGCAACAACAAAGCAGCCCTACACTCTACCTGCCCCCGATCACCCCAAAACCTTTTTAACCTCATGAATTTCAAAACATTCGATTTGATCCCCTAGGCGGATGTCTTGGTAGTTTTCAAAAGCCATACCGCATTCATAGCCGCCTTTGACCTCTTTGACTTCGTCTTTGTGGCGTTTCAGGGTTTTCAGGCTGCCTTGGTGAATGACCACGTTATCCCGCAGCAAGCGCACGCCGCAGCCGCGTTTGATGGTGCCTTCGGTGACCATACATCCAGCCACTTTGCCCACTTTGGACACATCGAAGACTTGGCGGATTTCGGCGTAACCAAGGAAGGTTTCTTTTTGTTCGGGCGAGAGCAAGCTGGACGCCGCATCCCGCATGGCATCCACAACGTCGTAAATGATGGAATAATAGCGAATATCCACGCCCTCTTTTTTGGCCAGCTCCCGTGCCGAGGGATTGGCCCGCACGTTAAACCCGATGATTAACGCGCCAGAGGATTTGGCCAAGGTCACATCCGATTCAGAAATGGCCCCCACACCGGCGGTGATGATGTCAATTTTCATTTCATCGCTGATGATTTTTTCCAGACTGCCCTTGATGGCCTCCACGGACCCTTGAACATCACCACGAATGATGAGGGACAGCGTGCGCATGGTGGATTCGGATTGGTATTTGGCAAAAATATCGGAAACGGACGTTTCACCGGTTTTAACGGAGGCCGTTTTGCGTTTGCGGTCGCGATATTCGGAAATTTCCCGCGCTTTGGCTTCGTCGGCCACGATGACAAAGTCGTCACCAGCTTCGGGGACGCCTTGGGAACCCAAGACCTCCACGGGGGTGGCAGGGCCAGCGTCGCGAATGCGGGTGCCACGGCTGTCAATCAGGGCACGAACACGGCCCCAACGGGTGCCGCTGACAAAAATATCCCCGATGGACAATGTGCCTTCCTGAACCAAAACTGAGGCCACCGGGCCCAGACCCTGATCCATCCGCGCCTCTAAAACCGTACCTTGGGCGGATCCTGTGGTGCGGGCCCGAAGGTCCATGATTTCCGCTTGCAGCAAAATGGCCTCTTCTAAGGCGAGAAGTCCCGTTTTTTTCTTAGCCGACACCTCAATGGACAGCACATCACCGCCCAAATCCTCAACCACAATCCCGTGGGACAACAGCTCGGTTTTGACTTTATCGGGACGGGCTTCGGGTTTATCAATTTTGTTGATGGCCACAATGATGGGCACACCCGCCGCTTTGGCGTGGGAGATAGCCTCCACAGTTTGGGGCATCACGCTGTCATCGGCGGCCACCACCAACACCACCACATCTGTAACATGGGCACCGCGGGCCCGCATGGCCGTAAAGGCTTCGTGCCCTGGGGTATCCAAAAAAACAATGGATTTGCCAGAGGATAGCTCGACCTTGTAGGCCCCAATATGCTGGGTAATGCCGCCAGCCTCGCCCGAGGCCACATCGGTCTGGCGCAGGGCGTCCAGCAACGAGGTTTTTCCGTGATCCACATGCCCCATAATCGTGACCACGGGGGCGCGGGGCTGTTTTTCACCCTGAATCTCCACCAGCATGCCTTGCTCCACGTCTTCCTCTGAGACGCGCACAGGCGTATGACCCATTTCAGAGACCACCAATTCCGCCGTTTCGGCATCCAAGGTCTGTTGCGCCGTGACCATCATGCCCATTTTCATCAGGGCTTTGATGACATCGACGGACCGCTCGCTCATGCGGTTGGCTAAATCTTGAAGGGCGATGGTTTCGGGAATCACCACGGTGCGTTTTAATTTTTCCACGGGGGGCTGGGGGCCCCGTGTCACTTTGCGGCGTTTTTTCAGGCCGATAATGGGGGTGGCTTTGGCTTCTTCCTCCACCAAGGCCTCTTTCAGGGCCGATGTGATGGTCATTTTGCGCTGACGACGATTGCCAAGGGCAGCCTTGGCAGAGGCAGCGGCTTCGTCATCCTCTTTTTTGTTTTTGCGTTCTGCGGGTTTTTCAGGCCATCCTGCGGGCTTGGTTTCGTCTAAGGGACGACGGGCCGCAGTGGCGGTTGATGCAGTGGCAGGGGTGGCCCCTGCGCCAGAGGTTTTGCGTTCAAGGGCCGCACGCTCGTCCTTGGTTAAACCCGCTTTTTCCAAAGGCCGCACCACACGGCGCAGGGTCACGAGGGGCTCTGAGGTAAACACCCCAACCTTGGGACGGGTCGGCACAGCAGGGGCAGGCGGAGCGTCTTTTTTAAGCTCAGGGGCCGTGGTTTCGGGCACCGTTTCAGCAGGTGCGGGTGTCTCTGTGGGGGTCGGTGCCACCTCTTCCCGCTTAGGCTTAATAACGCGCAGGGTGCGCAAGGCTGTATCGTCGGGAGCCTCAAACACAGGGTTTTGCGTGAGCGCCTCTTGACGGGCGCGACGCTCTTCCTCTGTGAGGGTGGATGGGGATTTCTGGGATGTAACAGAGAGGGTTTTGCGCACAGAGGGTGCGGGGGTTTCTGGCAAAGGGGCGGGGACATCTTCCCCTTTGGGGGGCGTGGGGGGTGGCGCTTTGTCTTGGGGAATCCCAATGGTGGGACGCTTTCTTTTAATTTGGACCGTCACTGTCGGCGTCGCTGGCCCCCGCAAAAGGGAACCCCCACGGCCCGCAGGGGCAGGGGCACCCCGCAGAGTGCCTGTGGACAAGTGAAGGGTTGTTGTGCCTGGTTTTTTTTCGTCCGTCATGCCAATCCTGTTGATACTCTTTGATTATGCCGCTGGGGTCCGTTACGCGGCGCCAACGGCGGCGTCTCCGCCCTCGAACCAATGGGCGCGGGCCGCCATAATCACGTTTTCCGCTTCGTCTTGGCGAATGGTTTGGGAACCCAACAGATCCACCAATTCATCCGCCGCCAAATCCGCCAAGGCATCCAGCGTGGTGATCCCTTGCTCCGCCAAAACCATCACCAGATCAGGGGTTAGGCCCGCCACGGTGATCAATTCTTCCTCAATACCCATGTCTTTACGTTTTTTCAGGAAGGCTTGGTGTTTTTTGTCCTGCCAGACTTGGGCACGTTCGATCAGCTGGGCGGCGACGTTGGCATCAAAGCCCTCGATGGCCTCCAGCTCGGCGGGGTCAATGTCGGCAATGTCTTCTGCACTGTTAAAGCCTTCCACCACCAACAGATGGGCAATGACATCATCTACATCCAAGGCCTCTTTGAAGTGGGAGGATTTTTCTTTCATATCTTTCAAACGTTTCTCCGATTCATCGCTTTCTGTCATCACGTCAATGCCTACACCCAGCAGTTGGGCGGCCAGCCGCACGTTTTGGCCACGCCGTCCGATGGCTTGGCTCAGTTGGTCGTCCACAACAACAGCCTCGATCCGGTTGTTTTCTTCATCCAAAATCACCTTGGTGACTTGGGCGGGGGCTAGGGCCCGCACCACCAGCTTGGCTACGTCATCATCCCACGGAATGATATCAATTTTTTCGCCATGCAGCTCGTTCACCACGGCCTGAACACGGCTGCCCCGCATCCCCACACAGGACCCCATGGGGTCGATGCTGGGATCATCGGTGTGTACGATCATTTTCGCGCGGCTGCCAGGGTCGCGGGCGATGGATTTGATTTGGATCAGGCCCTCATAAATCTCGGGCACCTCTTGGGCAAAGAGGGCGGCCATAAAGCCACTATGGACGCGGGAGAGAATAATTTGCGGCCCCCGTGCCTCAGGCCGCAGGTCCATAATATAGGCCCGCACGCGGTCGCCGCGGCGATAGGTTTCGCGGGGAATCAGTTGATCGCGGCGCAACATGGCCTCGGCCCGTCCTAAATCCACAATCAGGTTGCCGAACTCAACACGGCGCACGATCCCCGTGACGATTTCACCCACGCGGTCCTTGAATTCGTCAAACTGGCGGCCACGTTCGGCCTCACGCACCTTTTGTAGGACGATTTGTTTGGCGGTTTGGGTGGCAATGCGCCCAAAATCCAGCGGGGGCAATTCATCCACCAAAACATCCCCGATGACGGCGTCGGGTTTGTAGCGGGCGGCTTCAGCCACAGTCAGCTGGGATTGCTCAAACTCGATGACCTCCACAACCTCGCGATAGCGGCGCAGAGAAATTTGTCCAGATTTCCGGTCGATTTCTGCGCGGATATCGTGTTCCTGCCCATATTTTGTGCGGCCGGCCTTTTGGATGGCCAGCTCTAGGGCCTCCAGCACCTGTTCGCGGTCGATTTCTTTTTCCCGCGCCACAGATTCGGCAATGTGAAGGATATCAGAAGGGGTTGGATACATCATAAGACACCTTTGTTATCATAAGCGTTTAAAAAAATCAAAGCAAAAGGAAAGCCAAGCAAAAGTGCCCCACCTTCATCAAGAGAAAAGGGCGAAAATGATACCATCAAACATCCCCCCGTTTTTTCATTTCTTCGGCAATCATGGCGTCGGTAATGACGATGCGGGCCTCTTGCACGACATCATAGGGCACGCGCCACAGGGTTTGATCGTCCAGACGGATCACAATGACCTCTGGCGTGGCTTCAGTTTCCAAAAGTCCTTCCAGCTTGCGCCTTCCCTCCAACGGAGGGGACAGGCGAACCTTAATCCGTTGGCCCACAAAGCGCATAAAATCCTGCGGCAGAATCAGGGGGCGGTCTAACCCGGGGGAGCTTACCTCCAACTGATACGCCTCTGGCCATGGATCATGCACGGAAAACAGGGGATCCAGCAGGCGGTTGACGGCCTCGCAATCCTCCACCGTGATGGGCGCACCGTCCAAACGGTCCATCATAATCTGCAAGGTTGGGTGACGCTGCCCCCCCATTTTTTTCGCCCGCACCAGCGCATAACCAGCACTTTTCAGCAAATCCTGAATGTCGGCGGTCAAGGCATCTGAAAGATCCGAAAGACGCATAATCCTGCAAAGAAAAACCCATAAAAAAAAGTGGGACAGAAGCTGCCCCACTTTCTCTTTTTATACTCTTGTTTGGGGCATCATGCAAGGGACATTTTACAGGGAGCAGGGCTGTTAATGTCTCACTAAACTTTTCTCATACCGTCATTGCGAGCCTCCGGAGGAGGCGCGACAATCCAGTTTTCTCGATCGTGGCATTTCTGGATTGCTTCGCTACGCTCGCAATGACTCATTCTCTAAAGCCATGACTTGGCCAGTACCTCGGCCTGCTGTAGCACTGTTTGCACAGCGGCATCCTGCAAATCTGGCGGATAACCATATTTCTTGAGAATTTTTTTGATTTCAATTCGCAGCTTCGCACGGACGCTGTCACGGTGCATCCAGTCAACGGATATATTACCGCGCACAGATGTTACCAGTTCCACGGCAATGATTCGCAGTTTTTCATCGCCCATCATGTCTTTGGCACTTCCATTTTCGGCCAGCGCGTCATAAAAAGCGATCTCTTCCTCGGATAATCCTTGTTCTTCACCCCGTGCCCGTGCTGCCCGAACGTCTTTGGCCATGAGGATCAGCTCTTCCAGCAGCTGCGCAGCAGTGATGGCGTTGTTGTGATAGCGACGCACCGCCTCGGTGAGACGCTCACTGAATTGACGCGCCTCAACCACGTTAGATTGGGAACGTGCCTTGATCTGGCCATTCAGCAGCTTTTGCAATGCTTCGAGCGCCAGATTGCGCTGTTTCATCTCCTGCACTTCGGCCAGAAATTCATCCGACAGAATGGAAATATTCGGCGACTGAATGCCCGCTGCGGACAGGATATCAACAATATCCGTCGAAACCACGGCACGGCTGACAAGCTGCTGCACGGCGACATCTTTTTCTGGGGCACTTTGTCCTTTGCCGGGCTCGCTCTTGACCAGTGCTGCGCGGATAGCCTGAAACAAGCCAACCTCTTCACGAATAGCCTTTGCTGCCTCTGAGGCTGCCGCCAGGGCATAGGCTACACTTAACTGAAGCACGGCATCAGGGAAACGGAGGCGTGCCTGTTTTTTGGCGTCTATATTTTGTTCACGGGCAGCGTCACGCTGCTGCATATCCAGCACCCATTCCATACCAGCGGCAAGAACAGCCAACCGTTCAGTGGGTTTTCCCGCAAGGCCACTTTGGTAATTAAAACCATGGAGCATCCCTTGGATGATCTCATAGCGCCGCTGCATTTCGGCAATGGCTTCGCGCTCGTCAATACCTACCGACTCGCGGTCACGGGGCGAGTAAATAGAGAGTGCCTGCTTCAAGTTATGCGCAATGCCGATGTAATCCACCACTAGGCCGGCGGGCTTATCGCGAAACACGCGGTTTACACGCGCAATGGCCTGCATCAGCCCGTGGCCATGCATCGGCTTGTCGATATACATCGTGTGCATACAAGGCGCATCAAAACCAGTCAGCCACATATCCCGCACAATCACCAGTTTGAGGGGGTCTTTTGGATCGCGGGCGCGGGCGGCTAGATCATCACGGCGTTTTTTGCTGCCAGTGTGTTGCAACCATTCTTTGGGATCTTTGGCGATGTTACCCGTCATTACCACCTTGACCGCGCCCCCCGTATCATCGTCGCTGTGCCAGTCAGGGCGCAGGCTGATAATCTCATGATAGAGTGCAACGCAGATGCGGCGACTCATGCACACAATCATGCCTTTGCCCTCTAAGCCTGCGAGGCGATTTTCAAAGTGCTGGACAATGTCTGCGGCAATCAACTTCAACCGAGGTTCCGCCCCCACCAAGGCTTCTACCCGCGACCATTTGCTTTTTTGTTTTTCCGCCGCAGACAGCTCGTCCTCTTCGGTAAGATCATCAATTTCCTGATCTAGCTCCTTTAATGTCTCTTGATCCAGTTCTAGTTTAGCCAAGCGGCTTTCATAATAGATTGGTACCGTCGCGCCGTCTCTGACCGCACGTTCGATATCATACACATCAATATAATCCCCAAAGATGGCGGGGGTGCTGACATCTTCTTTTTCAATGGGCGTTCCCGTAAAGCCGATGAAAGAGGCATTCGGCAACGCATCACGCATATGCTTGGCGAAGCCGTACCCAAAGGCACCAGTTTTGCGATTCAGCTTGGCTTTCAGTCCGTATTGGCTGCGGTGGGCTTCATCGGCGATCACTACGATATTGGAACGCTGTGATAGGCAGGGAAACGCTTCCTCGCCCTCGCCAGGCAGGAATTTCTGGATGGTGGCAAACACCACGCCTCCACTGGAGACATTCAGCAAATCCCGTAAGGTTTCGCGGCTGTCTGCTTGCTGGGGTTTTTGACGCAGCAAGTCCTTGCAGGCGGAAAATGTGCCGAACAGTTGATCGTCAAGGTCGTTTCGGTCAGTGAGAATGAGCAAGGTTGGGTTCTGCATGGCTGGATGCGCGATGACCTGTCCTGCATAAAACGCCATCAGCAAGCTTTTGCCTGAACCTTGGGTATGCCAGATGACACCCACCTTGCGGTCGCCTTTCGGCAAACTGGCTTCCACCGTTTGCACCACCGCTTTTTCCACCGCATGGAACTGGTGATACCCTGCAACAACCTTGCGCAGACCCTCCTTGCTTTCGGTAAATACGGTGTACCGCTGCATCAAGTTCAAGAAGCGCACGGGATCAAAGATCCCTTTCAGCAGGGTTTCCAGCTCTGGCTGGCCTTTCGGGGCGACGCCTTCACCTGTCACTGTGCGCCAAGGCATAAAGCGTTCAAAATCGGCGGTCAGGCTGCCGATACGGGCGCTTGTGCCGTCCGAGGC
The DNA here is from genome assembly GCA_947458235.1 of Alphaproteobacteria bacterium. Lineage (GTDB taxonomy): Bacteria > Pseudomonadota > Alphaproteobacteria > JAJTHO01 > CANGYM01 > CANGYM01. Next base: position 932 of record CANGYP010000025.1, on the reverse strand, counting down.
CACCAGCACGGCATTGGTGCGGAATAAGGACGGGATCAACTGTTTATAAGCTTCCATCTGCCGAAAAGCATCACGCGTGGTGGCGTTTTCATCACCTGCATTCTTCAGTTCAATCACCGCCAACGGTAGACCATTGACGAACAACACGATATCAGGACGGCGGTTTTCCTTGCCTTCAATCACCGTAAACTGGTTGACGGCGAGACAATCGTTCCGTTCTGGATGAACAAAATCCACCATCCACGCCTTATCTCCCGCAATTGTGCCGTCATCGCGGGTATATTCCACATCCACCCCCTCCACCAGCAGTTGATGAAAACGGCGGTTTTCTTGGGGTAAAGCGGGAAATTCAGCCGCCCTGACTTTCCGCGCCACATCCTCCAACACGTCCACCGGCAGATGCGGATTCAACCTACGCAGTTGCTCTTGAAATCGCCCCAGCAGCCATACATCGCCGTAACTGGTACGCTCCGATGCCTTACCTTCAGGGGCAAGATCAGGGCCATAGGCCACCTGCCAGCCGATAGCGTGTAGGTACTCAAGGGCGGCGGCTTCGATGAGGGATTCGATGATCATGTGTTAATTTTCTCTTGACATTTTAAATTTCTGTATTCTCATTTTCTAAATTCTTCTTGACAAAAACTGCCAAATCGCTATTATAAACATAGCTCATCTGCCATCCTGTAACATGGTGTCAGCGTAGAAGGAGTTTTCGGTGGCGCCCTTGTGGCGCCTCCAGTCTATCTGGGATCTGGCCATTTTGTGCTCTCCTTTAATCTGTAGTTTGGCGGTGTCTAACTCGAAGTGCAACACCCTTTGAGAGCGGCGGAAAAGGCCTCGTTTGGGGTTTTGTAGTCGAGGCATTTTCGTGGGGTATTGTTCATTTGTTCAGCGATTTGGTCAAGTTCTTCTTGCGTAAGGTCAGAAATATC
>CANGYP010000024.1 GCA_947458235.1 Alphaproteobacteria bacterium | reverse complement strand
TTGCAAAAGACCGATCACATCGGGATTGGGCTTGCCCCTTTCTGCCCGCAGCGCCCTGGCATGCATCAGGTATTCATCCAAAATGGCCAAATCTGCAGGACCATAGGCAGCGCGAACAGCGGCTTCGCCCTGTTGCTGGGATAACGTTTCATACCGTTTCAGGGTTTTTTCCACCATCACAGGGTAATAGGCCAAGGCCTCTGTCGTGGTATCCATCCCCGTTAATCCACCACCGATAACCAGCACCGGCAGGCGAATTTGTAAATTGGCCAAGGAATCCTCTTTGGCCGCCCCCGTCAACTGTAGGGCCATCAGGAAGTCCGAGGCCTGACGCACACCCTTTGCCAGCCCCTGTTTCATATCCACAATGGTGGGGGCCCCTGCCCCTGCACACAGGGCAATATGATCAAAGCCAAAATCGTCAAAGGCCTGTGTCACACTCAGGGTTCCCCCAAAACGCACCCCGCCAAACAGGGCAAACTGGGATCGCCGTTGCAGCAAAAGGCGAACAACCTTTAAAAAGTTTTTATCCCACCGCACCGTGATCCCATATTCCGCGACGCCCCCAAAACCGGCCAAAATCCGTTCGTCCAGATTTTCCCAAAGGGCTTTTATATCCTCAATGGGTTTGGTGGTATCGGTTAAGACATGCGGCAGGGGCTCGATCTTCGCCCCGTCAACGCCCACCACCGTGTGCCCGTCATTCATCAAATGATGCGCCAGCGTAAAGCCCGCGGGCCCCATGCCCACCACCAAAACCTTTTTGCCCGTAGGGGCTTTGGGATAGGGACGATGGATGTTCAGGGGGTTCCAGCGGGTGAGTAAGCTGTAGATCTCAAAGCCATAGGGCTGCTCCAGCGCGTCCCGCAAAATGCGGGTTTCGGCTTGGGGGATGTTCACGGGTTCCTGTTTTTGATAAATGCAGGCCTTCATACAGTCATTGCAAATGCGGTGGCCTGTGGCGGCGGCCATAGGGTTATCAATGGTAATCACTGCCAAAGCTCCCAAGGCATGCCCCTGCATTTTCAGGGTGTGCATTTCGGATATTTTTTCCTCCAGCGGGCAGCCCGTCAGGGTGACACCAAAGGGGCTTTTTTGGAATGCGCCGGTTTTTTTGTCTTTCAGACCTTGGCTGCAGGAATCCCGCCCTTGGTTGTGGCAATGAATGCAGTAGGTGGCCTCGCTGAGGGCATCGCGCAGGGTTCCCCCCGCATCCGTCAGGGCAAAGCCGTTGCGAGGGCGCAAATGACCCTCTGGCGCCACCAGCATCTCCACCCCGTTACGATGGATTTTTTGGGTATGCACCAGATGGGCAAAATCCAGTTTTTTTGGCTCTTTGAACAATACAGAGGATGATTTATCCTGCACCGTCGCCCATGCGGCGTAACGCAGCGCCAGATCGAGCAGATCGCCCCTGCCCTCTTCCTCTTGCCAGATCAAAACAGCGTGGGCGAAATCCAGTTCCGCATCCTCTGTCTTGCGCGGAAAATGGGGGGACAAATCCCGCCACAACGCGGCACCATCAAAGGTTGAGGCCTCTTTGCCGTATGTTTTCATGGCCTGCCGCTGTACAAACAAGCGGCGCACATCAAACAACGGCATCAGATCGCGGTGGTTTTGGGTTAAGGCTTCAGCCTCTTTTTCAATCCCAAACAGGGAAATCAAAAAAGCCTCTAAAAACGGGGCCACAGCCAGAATCAGGGTAGATTCTTCCAACTTGCTGATGGATTCAGGGTGGGCGCGGGCGGCCAGCAGAGCCTCTGCCAAGGCAGGGGCTTTGGCATGTAGATCCTTTAAAAAGGCCGCATCCAACCGTGCTAAGCCCTCCGCCGTATACAAATCCACAAAGGTCATCTCATCAGGCAGCGTAAGCATGAGCCAATCCACACACAATCACAGAATCCCTCTTTTACCACAGGGGCAGGGGCGGGGGGAAGGGGTTTGCGCGGTCTGCGCGTTCATCTTGGCCGAATTGCAGGCTCCACACCCTGCCCAATCATGATGATGGCGGGACTGGTGATGGTGGGCCAGACGGACAGACTCTCACCTAGGGTTGTGAAAACCGTTTCTTGATGAGGCGTGGTGGCCGCACTAATAAAGGCCACGGGCTGGCTGGGGCAGCGACCAACCTCCAGCAAACGCAGACGGATTTTATCAAAATTCTTTAACCCCATATACAGCACCAGCAGGGGGGAACGCAGGCCGATATCGTGCCATGCTTCACCGTACAGGGTTTCCGCTTGATGGCCCGATAAAAACGTCACCGCGCTGTTATAATCGCGGTGCGTTAAGGGAATCTGGCTATAGGCGGCGGCCCCTTGGGCGGCCGTGACCCCTGGAATGATGCGACAGGGTATGCCAGCGGCGTGCAGGGCCCGCATTTCCTCCCCTCCCCGACCAAAGATAAGGGGATCGCCACCCTTTAGACGGACCACACGATGGCCAGCGCGGGCCGCATCAATCAAATCTTGCGTAATGCGATCTTGGCGACAGGATTCCCCTGCCTTTTTGCCAGCATACATCAGGGTGGCGGAGGTTAGGCTTAGGATATCCTGCGGAATTAACCCGTCATAATACACAACATCCGCCTGCCGCAGGGCGCTGAGGGCATGCAACGTCAGCAACCCCACATCCCCCGGACCTGCCCCCACCAACCAGACATGGCCGGGGAAAAGGGTGGGGAAACCCGACAACAACGGATCGTCCAAAACAACAGACTTCACCTAAAAATCCAAAGATGCGTAGGGGGGCACAGGGGGGACACTGGGCACCGTATCCTCTAAAATACAGCGAAAACTGGGGCGGGATTTCAGGCGGGTGTACCAGTCCTTGGCATCATTAAAATCCTGCCACGGCACATGCCCCAGATAATCCATACAGGATACATGGGCACCAGCGGCAAAATCCGCCAAACTCAATTGATCCCCCGCCAGCCAGTGACGACGCTCCATCAAAAAATCAATATACCCCAAATGGGTACGCAAATTGGTCAAACCTGCCCGCAAGGCCGAGGCGTTGGGGGTATTATCCCGCAGAAAACGCTTAAACACCTTTTCCTGCAACAAATAATCCGTCACTTCGCGATCGCACGAGGTCATGAACCAAAAAATCAAACGGCGCACCTCGGCTTTATCCCGCACCGACAGGGGCAATAGGGAACCAGCTTGGGGGGTGTCATGCAAAGCCTCGATGATAGCATACCATTCCACAAACACATCCCCCTTGGGGGATACCAAAACGGGGACAGTGCCGGCGGGGTTGATTTGGTAGAATTTTTTGCGACGCTCCCACGTTTTTTCCAAAACTTTTTGATAGGCAATCCCGTATTCGTCCATCACCGCCATGACAAAGCGACAGGCAGGGGATAGCCAGTGATAATACAAGGTAAAGGCAGCTTCGGTTGTCATGATACCATCTGCCCATCAGGCTTGTTCTGCGCGGTGGGCTTTGATAATGGCCTCAACATCCTTGGCGTGGGTTTCTACGGACACTTTGCTGATGATGTGAAACAATATCCCTTTGGGGTCAATCAAAAATGTTGTGCGGGAAACACCCATATAGGTTTTGCCGTACATGCTTTTTTCCCCCCATGTGCCGTAGGCTGCGCACAAAGATCCATCCTGATCCACCAACAACGGAAAGGTGAGGTTATATTTTTGAATGAATTTTTTATGCTGAAGGGCATCATCCCGACTGGCCCCCAAAACAACAATGCCTTGCGCGGTCAGGGTGTCGTGATAATCCCGAAAGCTACAGGCCTCTTTGGTGCACCCAGGGGTATCGTCTTTGGGATAAAAATACAAAACCACGTAGGATCCCAAAAAATCCGACAGGGACACCGGTTTTCCCGTTTCATCCGTCACAGAAAATGCGGGGGCTGGCTGACCAACATTCGGGAAAGATGAAGACATCAAGAGAATCCTTTCATTATTATTTTTACGTTTTTTAACGTGACTTAGGGGCTTTCAGGTCAAGGAGTTCTTGTTTAAGGCGTTCGATTTCCGTTTGCAAGGCTTGGATTTGAGCAGACTCAGCCGAAGGCTCGGGCACCGAAGAGGCAAAGGGGTTGCGCCCCAAAAAAGGAAACGGCTGAAAAAAAGAAAAAGACTGTTGAAACCATCCCCGATACCAGCGCCGCACATCGTCAAAGGGGGTTAGGGCTTGATGCATATAGCTGTTCATGCGCTCTTGGTTTTCAGAAAACACCGCCATAGCCATATCCAAATAAGAGGGGATAAAGGATCGCAAACGATCATCATAAAACCGCACCAAATGCCGCAAAAAATCTACAGGCAGCAAGGGGGCTTCGTGGGTGACATCCAAATCCAGAATCAACTGTGCCAGCACAGAACGGGTCATATCCTCCCCCGTTTTTGCATCTTGGACCACAAAGGGCTTATCTTGCTTCACCAACACAGACAAATCCCGCAGGGTAATGTAGCGGCTTTCCTCCGTATTGTACAAACGCCGGTTAGCGTATTTTTTGATGATGATGGGGGCGTCTGTCATGGCAATGATTCCTTTTGGTTTTTAACTGAGATGATGCCTCAAAGACCCGGATCCCATGTGTCCCAACGACCTGCCCCATGGGCGGAGGGGGCATCTCGTATAAAATGCCGACTGCCCGAAAAACGCATCAAAAATTTTTGAAAGGCTTCTGTTTTTGGGGCCGTCATGATGCTGGCGGGGGGGCCTTGTTCTGCAATTTTGCCCTGTTGCAAAAACAAAACTTGGGTTGAAATTTCAAAAGCAAATTGCATTTCATGGGTAACCATGACCACGGTGCGGCCTTCCTCAACAATCCCGCGGATCACCCCCAGCACTTCCCCCACCAACTCGGGGTCTAGGGCCGAGGTGGGCTCGTCTAGCAATACAACTTTGGGCTCGATGGCCAAGGCCCGCGCAATGGCCGCCCGCTGGGTTTCTCCGCCAGACAGCACAATGGGGTATTCGTTTTTTTTGCGAAGCAAGCCAACTTTGTTCAAATAATGCTCTGCCCGCGCAATGGCCTCTTTTTTAGGCAGGCCAAGGACATGGATGGGGGCCTCGATGACATTTTCCAAAATGGTCATATGGCTCCATAAATTAAACTGCTGAAACACCATACCAATCATGCGGCGCAGACGTTGAACCTGCTTGGCGCGTACGGGGCGAGACAAAGCGCGGGAACGATTGATTTCCACCAATTCATCCTGTATCCGAATTTCCCCCGCATCGGGAATCTCCAGAAGGTTAATACACCGCAGCAAGGTTGTTTTGCCCGATCCACTGCTGCCAACGATGGTCACAACATCGTGTTCTTCGGCCACCAAGGAGACGCCGCGCAGAATCTCTTGACCTTTATGGGTCTTCCACAGATCCACCAGCGAGATGGCAGGAATGGCATGCATCAAAAACCCCACAAGGCGACTCGGAACTATGCCTATCAAGGCATAGCTTTTTAGATCATGATTTCAAACGAACTGCAAGAGGGCGGGCAAACGCCAAGGGATTTTAAGGAAACGTTACAGGGCCTGCGCGATTTTTTTGGCGATGTCTTGTGTGCCCAAAATGGCTTTGGGGGGGACCTCCAGCGTCAGATCGGCGGTGACATAACCACCGGCCAAGGTGCTGGCCACCGCATGATCCACGCGATCGGCCAAATCAGGACGATGGAAGCTGTACCGCAGGGCCATGGAAAAACTAAGGATGGTGGCCATGGGATTGGCTTTATTCTGGCCGGCAATGTCGGGGGCGCTGCCGTGAACGGGCTCGTACAGGGCCCGCTGGCGGTCGTTGATTTTGGCCCCCAAAGACGCACTAGGCAGCATCCCCAAAGACCCCGTCAGCATCGCCGCACAATCGGACAACAGGTCCCCAAACAGGTTATCGGTGACGATGACGTCAAATTGCTTGGGCTGGCGCACCAACTGCATGGCACAATTATCAGCATACATAAACGACAGATCAATGTCCTGATGGCCATTCTGGTGCACGCGATGGGCAACCTCGCGCCACAAAACCCCTGTTTCCATGACGTTGGCTTTGTCAACCACACACAACCGCTTGCCGCGTCCCCGCGCCGCATCAAAGGCCACATCCACAACGCGGGCAATTTCGCCCTCGGTATAGCTTTGGGTGTTGATGGCGATTTTTTCGCCGGTGGGGGTGGTACGGATACCCCGAGGCTCGCCAAAATACACGCCGCTGGTGAGTTCGCGCACAATCAGCACATCCAATCCAGACACCAAATCGGGCTTTAAACTGGACGCCCCCACCAAAGACGGAAACACAAAGGCTGGCCGCAAATTCGCAAACACATCCAAATCCTTACGCAGGCGCAGCAGGCCCTTTTCAGGGCGCACATCGGTGGGCAGCGCGTCCCATTTCGGACCCCCTACAGCCCCCAGCAACACCGCATCAACGGCTTTGGCCTGCGCAACCACGGCATCCGTCACGGGTACCCCGTGGGCATCAATGGACGCCCCGCCCACCAAATCGTGGGTGATGGAAAGCTGAAAGCCAGTTTTGGCCCGCAGGGCCTCGATCACAACCTCGGTGGCGGCCATAACTTCGGGGCCAATACCGTCACCCGCCAGAATCAAAAGTGTGGGAACACGGTTCATGATGACGCCCCCTTTGCCAAGCCATATACCCACGGGCGGCGTATTTGGTCCCGCGCCTCAAAGGCGGTGATGGCGTCATTGTTTTTCAGGGTCAGGGCGATGTCATCCAGTCCCTCCAGCAGGCAGGTTTTCAAACCCGCCTCAATCTCAAAGGAATACGTGGCCCCCGAGGCGGATATCACAACCTGTCTGGGCAAATCAATGGTAAAGGTTTGGCCACGGCAAGTGTCGGCATCTTTCATCAAACTTTGAACCTGCGCGTTTGGCAGCACGATGGGCAAAATCCCATTCTTAAAGCAATTGTTATAAAAAATATCGGCAAAACTGGGGGCAATGATGCAGCAGATCCCGAAATCCAACAGAGCCCAAGGCGCGTGCTCCCGCGAGGATCCACACCCAAAATTATCCCCCGCTATCAAAATGCTGGCCCGCCGAAAATCGGGCTGATTCAACACAAAGGACGGGTTTTCCTGTCCTTGATCGTCATAGCGGACCTCTTCAAACAAATGTTTGCCCAGCCCCGTGCGCTGAATGGTTTTCAGGAACTGCTTAGGAATGATCAAATCGGTATCAATGTTTAGGCGTTGAAAGGGGGCGGCGATGCCCTGAAGACTGTGAAACGGTTGCATAGGCTTAAAAAAATCTGTGATCTTTAGAAAGCCCTTACCCGACCCTAGACAAGAATACAATGGTTTTGTTTCACAGCTGGGTCTGTATGTTGCACAGCCTGACCAACATGATTTGCCAACATGGTCTTGCACGCTGGATTTGGGTATGTTATGTGCCTATTTGTTTGCAACATTTACAACAAACAAAATTATACAGAATTATGGCCGTTACGATCCTTTATGATGTTTGATCGCTATATCACTCACGCTTTTCTGAACGCTCTCAGCTGTATTGACCGTGGGGGCATCACCATTGAAACCCCCGATGGGAAGCGGCATAGTTTTCAGGGGGCCCAGTCTGGGGCCCAAGCGCATGTTATCTTGCATGATTGGAACGTGGCCCGCTGCATGATCCAGCGCGGAGATATTGGCTTAGCAGAAACTTATCGTGATGGACGTTGGGATTCCCCAGATCCAAGTGCCTTTTTCTTGTTCGGACTGCAAAATCAGGACGCTTTGGCACAGTATATCTTTGGCAATCTTTGGGGCCGTTTGGCGTCCCGCATGGGGTATCTTCTGAATCGCAACACGTTGCGGGGCAGTTCCAAAAACATTCAGGCCCATTATGATTTGGGCAATGATTTTTATGCCCTGTGGCTGGATCCCAGCATGACGTATTCCTCCGCGTTGTTTCATGATCCGCAGGATTCTTTACAGCAGGCCCAGCACAACAAATATGACCGCATTTTGGATCGCTTGGACCCATCAGGTCGTGTCTTGGAAATTGGTTGTGGATGGGGGGGATTCATGGAACGCGCCTTGACGCGGGGGGATTACATTATGAAGGGATTGACCCTTTCCCCCGCCCAGCAGGCCTTTGCCCAAAAGCGTTTGGAGCCTTTGGGAAACAATACCAATGTCGCTTTAGAAGATTATCGACACCAAAAAGACCGTTATCACCATATTGTGTCCATTGAGATGTTCGAGGCTGTGGGTGAAGCCTTCTGGCCCGTGTACTTTTCCAAGATCAAAACCTTGCTGGCGGAAAAAGGTAAAGCCGTGATTCAGACCATCACTGTGGGGGATGCCTTTTTTGATCGCTATCGTCAGGGGGGGGATGCCATTCGAACCTTTATTTTTCCAGGGGGGATGTTGCCGTCCCCTCAGCGTTTTCGCCAAGAAACAGAAAAAGCGGGCCTAAAAATCACCGATGCCTTTTCCTTTGGCCAAGATTACGCCGTGACATTAAATCACTGGCTGGTCAATTTTGAAAATAAACTTAAAGAAATTAAGGCCATGGGCTTTGACGATAAGTTCATTCGTTTGTGGCGGTTTTATCTGACATGCTGTATTGCGGCGTTTCGCAATGGCCGCACCGATGTTGTTCAATGGGAATTGCGCCATGCTTAAAGCCTTCACCCTATGCTTTATTTTTTTTCTGGTGGGGGCATCTGCGGCCTCGGCTCTTCCCTTTGTGCAACAACAGATTCCTGAGGCACAAAAGGTGGGCCAAGGCATCTTGTCCTTTGCATTTTGGGATGTGTATCAGGCCACGCTTTACGCCCCCAAGGGCCAGTGGGATCCGCAAAAGCCATTTGCGCTATCCCTAGAATACTATCGCGAGATTGCAGGCAAAGACATCGCGGAGCGCTCCCTTGATGAAATCAAAAAGCAGGGCTTTGACGAACCTGCTCTGCTGACCCAGTGGCAACAGGACATGCAGGCCATATTTCCTGACGTACAAAAAGGCTCTGTGCTCTCTGCCGTCTACAATCCCCAAAAAGGCACCACGTTTTACAACGGAGAAACCCCCATTGGCACCATTGCGGGGGATGCGTTTGCTGAACGGTTTTTTGGGATTTGGTTGGCGGAAACCACGTCAGAGCCTGCTCTGCGCCAAGCCCTTCTGGGGTTATGATGTACTCTATGGCCCTAACCTCCAGATCCCTTTGGCTCTATGGATTCATGGCCCTACCCATGGCTTTCGCGGGCTTTCCCCTATATGTTCTGGCACCTGATGTTTATGCGACGCAACACGGGGTGTCCTTAACGCTTTTGGGTGCCCTGCTGCTGTCCATTCGTTTGGTGGATGCCTTTCAGGATCCCCTGATGGGGTGGTTAGTGGATCGTCGGCAGGGGCGTTTTGGGCTTTTTGTCATCCTAGGGGGGGCGGTGCTTTGCCTGTCTTTGGCGGGGCTTTTTAATACGGTTTTGATTTCAGCCCCTGTTTGGTTTTTGCTGTGCTCCTTTTTGGCGGTGACGGCCCATAGCCTGTTGGGCATCACTTTGGGGGCGCAGGCCACCCTGTGGACCCGTGATCCCAACGATCAAACGCGTATCGCGGGGGCGCGGGAGGCCTTTGGATTGATCGGCTTGGTTATTGCCGTATCCCTGCCCACCCTGTTGTCAAAAACCCTCCCCCAAGACCAAGTGTTTTTGTGGTATGCGGCTGTTTTGACGATTTTGATGGGACTGGGCGTTTGGGGATTTCTCACCCTTTCCCCCGCCTTGCGCCACGCACAGCACCAAACGCATCAGGATATTCAGGACAAGACTTCCCACGGCTCTCTTTTTCTTGGGCTGCGGGCTTTGCCACGGTGTAGTGTGCGGTTGTTTTTTGTGTATGGGGTCAGCATGTTGGCCTCTAGCATTCCTGCCGTGTTGGTGATTTTTTATGTGCGTGACTTGCTGGGCGCAGAGGACCTCACAGGACTGTTTTTGTTGTTGTATTTTTTATCTGGCGCTTTGGGTATGCCACTGTGGAAAAAAATCAGTGTGCGCCATGGGAAGCATCGGGCGTGGCTGGGATCAAAAATGCTTGCGGTTTTTGGGTTTGTGGGGGCGTTTTTCTTGGGGGCGGGGGATGTGTGGCCCTACGCCATGGTGTGTGTGGTATCTGGCATGGCCTTGGGGGCGGATCTAACATTGCCGCCGTCGTTGTTATCGGATGATATTCATCGCTATGAAAATCATCGGTTTTCGGGGATTCACTATGCCTGTTTGGCGTTTATCACCAAGGCCAGCTTGGCATTGGCCTCCGTCATCGCTTTGCCGTTGCTGGATGCGGCTGGTTTTCAGCCGCAAACGATCAATACCCCCGAAGCCCTCGGGGCTTTGTCGTGGGGATATGCGTTTATCCCTTGTGTTTTAAAACTGGTTGCGGCAGGGTTCTTGTATGCTTTTTTTATCAGAACGTCTAAGAGGACTGTATGAAATTTGTAAAATTATTAAGCTTAATGGGGATGGTGCTTATGTTTGGTGGATGCGCGAGTCATTCTATGGATGCGTACAAAGATACTAAGCCCCAAGCGGATATCCAAAGCTATTTTAACGGTCCCATTAAAGGATGGGGCATTATCCAAGATTGGCGCGGCCGCGTAGTCAGCCGTTTTGATGTGACCATGGTGGGCAAATGGGAAGGGGATGAAGGTACCCTGACAGAAGATTTTATCTATTATGACACGAAAAAAACACAGCAGCGCATCTGGCACATTAAAAAAATCGCAAACGGCCAGTACGAAGGCACAGCGTCGGACATTCTGGGCACCGCCAAGGGCGAGACTTTGGGCAGTGCCGTACGCTGGAATTATGTAATGGATCTGGAGGTTGACGGCAGCACATACCGCATTCGTTTTGACGATTGGATGTGGGCCATGAATGATGGTGTGGTGGTGAATCGGTCCTATCTGAAAAAGTTTGGCTTTACAGTGGCGGAGTTGACCTTATTCATGCAAAAGCAAACCCCATGATTCTGAACACCTATCAAGATCAAGTGGTTTGGCTGGTGGGGGCCAGCAGTGGCATTGGGGCCGCTTTGGCAAAGGTTTTGTCGCAAAGGGGTGCCCGCTTGGCCCTTTCCGCCCGTCGGGTGGAGGCGTTGCAGGATTTGTGTGCGGATTTGGGATCGGACCGTCATCGTATTTTTCCTTTGGATATTGCGGACCCACAGGCCACGCAAGCCATGGCCAACACCATCAAGGCCACCATGGGGTCCCTGAACCGCGTGATTTTTATGGCGGCGGGTTATGATCCCATGCGCCTGAGTGTCCTTGACCTCCCCCAAAGCCGTCAAATTGTGACCATCAACCTGATGGGGGCCTTTCATTTGATTCATGCCGCGTTGCCCCTTTTGCGGGAGCAGCATGGGCAAATGGCCCTTTGCGGCAGTGTTGCGGGATATATGGGATTGCCCGAGGGCCAACCCTATAGCGCGACCAAGGCCGCCATCATCAATTTGGCAGAAAGCCTCCATGCGGAAGAAAGCCATCATATCGATGTGAAGTTAATCAGCCCTGGCTTTGTCCGAACCCCCCTCACTGACAAAAACGATTTTGCCATGCCCATGATGATCGAGCCCGATCAGGCGGCCATCGCCATTGCCGATGGATTGCTATCCAAACGGTTTGAAATCCACTTTCCCAAACGGTTTACGATGCTTTTGAAACTCCTTCGGGCCTTGCCCTACGGCCTATCCCTAAAAATCACCGCACGGATGAAGGGATAGATTGATCCTTTGGTTGTTGATCGCATACAGTGACCGTTTCGGGTAAGGCAGGGGGTTTGGGTCTATAACGCAGGCCATTCAGGGCCAAACGCAAGGCCTGTCTGTGAATCAGAATAATGGCTTTCAGGGTGACGAGGGGATGGCGCCAAAAGGCCAAGCGCCAGTTTTTCTTAGTCAGCGGTGAAAACGTGCCCCAAAGGGCGGTGATCAGTTGTTTGTTGTTATGTTCGTCATAATAATCAATCCAGATACCCAAACGATGCTCTTGCCAATCGAAGCGAAAGCGATAGGTGCCACATCTTTCTAAAAAAGGGGAGACATGAAACACTTTATGGCCACAAAACCAAGTTTCCCCATCCAGTGGTCGATGATCGGCATGGAAACACACATAACTGTGTTGCTCCCCAAAGGTATTATGCACTTCGCACACAACGGCCCTTAAGGCCTTTTGGGCATCGAGGCATAAATAAAAACTCACGGGATTAAATACATATCCAAAAACCTTGGGCATGGTAAGCAATACAATGGTGTGCACAGATGCGTTCAGGCTGTGTGTCTGTAAAAGGTCACGGACCCACCCCAAAGGATCACGACCATCACGATACCCCACATCATGGGGATCAAAGGTTCCCCAAACGCTGGCAATTTTTTCTGCTGGCAAGGGCAGGGCCATGTAATACACGCCGTAGGCAAAGGTGTTCTCTTTGGGAAACAGGCGTTTGTGCATCACGCGGGCGGTGTAGATTTGGGCCCCCGTTACCATGGTGGCTGGATTCCCATTTTTTGAGCAACGGCCACCGCACTGGCCAGACCATCTTCGTGGAATCCATACCGTTGATAGGCCCCGCAAAACCATAGTCGGTTCTGGCCCTGTAGAGTATCCATGCGGCTTTGAGAGTGAATGGCTTTGGTGTCAAACAGGGGATGTTCAAAAGTATAGGTGTTATGCACCAACGTCCGATCAGGTTCCCGCCCTGGATTGAGTGTCACCATCAACGGCGTGGGGGTGGGCAGAGATTGCAAATTGTTCATCCAGTAACTTAGGGACACAACGGGGGATTGATCCGCTTTGTGTTCTGAAAGATACACCCAGCTGGCCCACGCGGCCCGACGCCTTGGCATCAATGCCACATCGCTGTGTAGAACCGCTTGGTTGGGTTGATAGGCAAAGGCCCCCAGAATATCCTGTTCCTGCTTTTGGACATCCCCCATCATGGCCAGTGCTTGATCGGCGTGACAGGCCAAAACGGCTTCGTCATAACGCTGTTGTTCACCAGAGATATCCTGAACCACAACGCCGTCGCCGTCGCGCCATAATCGCTGCACCCCACGGGACAGGAGAATGCGGTCCCGAAAGGGCTCAGTCAACAATCCCACATAAACACGGCTGCCCCCAGAAACAGTGTACCATTGCGGTTGGTCGTTCAGGCTCAGCAGGCCATGATTTTCAAAAAAACGCACAAAGGTTTGGGCGGGAAAATGCATCATGTCAGAGAGGGGGGTGCTCCAAATGGCCCCCCCCATGGCCAGCAAAAAATAATCCCGAAACCATGGGCCCATACCCAGATCATCCAAACAGTCTTTCAGGGTGATGGTGGGATCTTTGTTGATATAGTCCAAGGCGCGGGCGTGAAATTGAAACACATTAACCACCATCCGCCAAAATGACGGGCGCAGAAGGTTACGTTTTTGGGCAAACACACTGCCCACCGATTGCGTGCCATATTCCAGCCAGCCTTGGTTGACGCTAGCCGCAAAAGACATGTTGCTTTTAATCACAGGCACTCCCAGAAAACCAAACAATCGGGTGAGCAAAGGGTAATTTTTATGGTTAAAAACAATAAAGCCCGTATCCACAGGGATATGGCCCTCTGGCGTGGTCACATCTACGGTGCGACTGTGGCCACCGATATAATCATTTTTTTCATAAACCGTGATGTCATGATGGGGATGCAGCAAAGCGGCCGCGCCCAAACCCGAAATGCCCGTCCCAATAATGGCCATTTTTTTTCGTTGTAACATTTTGGGGGTTCCTGATGATGGGCGTAGGACTATTCCGTTAAATCATCCCACAGGCCTTTGATTTTATCAAAAAACCCTTCGGATTTGGGGCTGGTGGCGTTGCCGATGCCTGAAAATTCCTTCAGCAGTTCTTTTTGGCGCTCTGTCAGGTTCACGGGGGTTTCCACGGTGATATCAATATACAAATCCCCCCGCAGGGTCGAGCGCAACTTGGGCATGCCTTGCCCTTTCAGCCGGATTTTTTGCCCAGCTTGGGTGCCTTCGGGGATGGGAACTTTCAGGCGTTTTCCCTCAATCCCAGGTATTTCAATAATACCGCCCAAGGTGGCTGTGACCATAGGGATGGTGGCATGGCAAAACAGATGTTCCGCCTGACGTTCAAAAAACGCATGGGGTTTGATGGAAAGGAAAATATACAAATCCCCAGAACCACCGCCGCGCAGACCGGATTCCCCTTCACCAGCCAGACGGATGCGGGTGCCATCCTCAACGCCCACGGGGATGGTGACGTCTAATGTTCGTTGTTTGTTCACGCGGCCTTGGCCTTGGCAAGGGCGACAGGGTTTTTCGATAATGACACCCGCCCCTTGGCATTGGGGACATGTGCGCTCGAAGGCAAAAAAGCCCTGCTGAGACCGGATGCGCCCAGCCCCTTGGCAGGTTGGACAGGTCACTTGGGAGGATCCTTCGGCGGCACCGCTTCCCTGACAAGATTCACAGACCATTTGGGCTGAAAATTTAATGGTGGTTTTTTTGCCTTTAAAGGCTTCCTCGAGCGTAATATCCAAATTATAGCGCAGGTCCGAACCCGCCTGCTGCATCGAGGCCCCGCCCCGACGTTTGCGAGCGCCGCCCATGAATTCATTAAAAACCTCATCAAAAATATCGGAAAACCCCGAAGAAAAATCAAATCCCCCAGAACCACCGCCGCCCCCTGATTGGGCCCGTTGATAATTTTCATGGCCGTATTGATCGTAGGTTTTGCGCTTTTCAGCGTTGCTTAACACTTCATAAGCTTGGTTGATTTCCTTAAATTTTTCCTCGGCTTTGGCATCCCCAGGATTTTTATCGGGATGATATTTCATGGCCAGCTTGCGAAAGGCCTTTTTGATATTCTCTGCACTGGCATTGCGGTCAACGCCCAAAAGTTGATAGTAATCGGCCATAGAATTTTAAAAAGATGTCTCTCCGTTTAGGCCTCTATATAAACACTGCTGGTGAAGGGTGCAAGGGGGGCTTGATACCAGAGCAGGGCAAATTATGAGTTAGGGCGTGTCATCATTTGCTCAAAAGCGACTTTTCCCGTATGCTGGGCTGTGAATTCTGCCAAAAAACAGTCAATATACGGCCAGTATATCGACCGTTTTTTGCCAGTTTCTCGCCTCAGCATCCAGAAAAATCCATCTTTCTCGCTTCAATGATGACACGCCCTAATTTTATAGAAATTGAGGATTCGGACGGGGCCATAATATCTTACTGGCAACCACCACTGTCCCTACCTCCCCAAAAAACCAACACGACACTTCTAATCCCATTCTATTCACCTGTCACCTGACACCTTGCACTCCCCGCAAAACTGTTTTAATCCTATCGGTATGCGTTGGGTGATCGTGCTTTTTGTTGTGCTGTTTTCTGGCTTGGCTCATGCGGCGGAGGTGGGGGAGGTTACGGGGATGCCACTGGGGCGGTATGCTTCGCTGAAAAGTGCGGAGGTTAATGTGCGCACCGGCCCGGGCACCCGCTATCCCATTTTGTGGGTGTTTCAGCGGGCGCAGATGCCCGTTCAGATTGTGGGGGAATACGAACACTGGCGCAAAATACGGGATTTTGAGGGGACCGAGGGCTGGGTTCACAAAGCCATGGTCTCTGGCACCCGCAGCGCCATTGTGATTCAGGACGGCTTTACCATGCGCAGCGCCCCAACAGAGCAAAGCCCCCCCGTGGCCCGCCTGTCCCCCACCGTGGTGGGAACGCTGGAAACCTGCGAAAACGGGTGGTGTTTGATGCAGGTGAAGGGGTTTAAGGGATGGATCAAAGAGGGCTATTTGTGGGGGGATGTGAAATCATGACCCAAGATTTGGGGGAGCTCATCACCCAGATGGCCCAGCGGGCGCGGGCAGCGTTTTCTGTATCGGCCTTGTTGCCCGATGCCATGAAACA
This sequence comes from Alphaproteobacteria bacterium, assembly GCA_947458235.1. Lineage (GTDB taxonomy): Bacteria > Pseudomonadota > Alphaproteobacteria > JAJTHO01 > CANGYM01 > CANGYM01. The sequence goes on along the minus strand of CANGYP010000024.1, from coordinate 3,049 downwards.
AAAAATTCTTCATCAGGCCGCCACCTTCTGCGGGCAGGACGAGGACGCCATTTTCAAAGCCAACGCGCTGGATATGCGCGAGGCCGAAGCGGGCGGGCGCAACGCCGCGTATTTGGATCGTTTGTATGTGAATGCTGCCCGTTTGCGGGGTATGACAGAGGCTTTGCACGCCATCGCAGATCAACCAGATCCTATCGGTGCCGTTTTGGAAGCGTGGGACCGCCCCAATGGCCTGCACATCGAAAAGGTCCGCATTCCGCTGGGGGTGATCGGCATGATTTATGAATCGCGCCCCAATGTGACGCTGGATGCGGCGGCTTTGTGTTTGAAATCGGGCAATACGGTGCTGTTGCGGTGTGGTTCGGACAGCTTACAAACCAGTTTGGCCCTGCTTTGTGGCTTGCATCGCGCGTTGGATCAGGCTGGTATCACGCGGGACGTAGCGCAGTTGATTCCCGTACCGGATCGGGCTGCGGTGCCGCTGTTGCTGGGGCAAAGGGATTTGATTGATGTGATGATTCCCCGCGGCGGGCGCTCTTTGGTGGCGGAGGTTGCCCAAAAAGCCACCATGCCTGTGATTAAACATCTGGATGGGTTGTGTCACCTGTATATTGATCGGGATGCGGACAGGGAACGTGCCCTGTCTGTGACCCTGAATGCCAAAATGCGCCGCCCTGCGGTGTGCGGGGCGGTGGAAACGGTTTTGATTCACCGTGCCGTTTTGGACACCATCGGGGGGCCCCTGATGGAAATCTTGCTGGCAGAGGGATGCGAGATTCGCGGGGATGCCGACATTGCCGCCCTTGACCCCCGCATTCTGCCCGCCACATCCCAGGATTGGGATACGGAATATCTGGCCCCCATTCTGTCCGTGGCCACGGTTGAGAGCATACAACACGCCGTGCAGCACATTGCCCGCCACAGTTCCCATCATACCGACGGGATTATCACGGAAAATCCTGAGACCGTGGCCTATTTTAACCGCCATGTGGACAGCGCCATTGTGATGCATAACACCTCCACCCAATTCGCTGATGGGGGAGAGTTCGGCTTTGGTGCTGAAATCGGTATTTCCACCGACCGCTTTCATGTGCGGGGCCCTGTGGGGGCCCAGCATCTGACCACCACCACCTACCGCGTTTCCAGCCCCTCAGGCACGGGGCTGCGTCGTTGATATGACCTTGTTGATGGCCATTGAAAGCAGCTGTGATGAAACCGCTGTGTGTCTGATGGATGATGCGGGGCGGGTGCATGCCCATACTTTGTATTCGCAGGTGTCCACCCACGCCCCCTACGGCGGAGTGGTGCCTGAGCTGGCCGCCCGCGCCCATACCGACCATCTAGACATTCTTGTCACCCAAGCCCTGCAAAAGGCTGGCGTGACCCTGCGGGATATTGACATTTTCGCCGCCACCACCATGCCAGGGTTGATGGGGGGCCTGATTGTGGGGGCCACCTTTGCTAAGACCTTGGCCATGGTGCACCAAAAACGCTTTTTGGCCGTGCATCATCTGCAAGCCCACGCGCTGTCTGTGCGGTGGGAGCATCCTGTGCCCTTTCCCTATCTGCTGTTGTTGGTTTCTGGCGGCCATTGCCAGTTGATTCAGGTGCAGGGGCTGGACAGCAGCATTCTGCTGGGTGAAACGCTGGACGATGCCGCTGGAGAGGCCTTTGACAAAGCCGCCCGTTTGCTGTCCCTTGGCTTCCCCGGGGGCCCCGCCATCGAGCAAGCCGCCGCGCAGGGGGATCCTGAAAAATACCCCTTTGAGATACCCCTAAAAAATCAAAAAACCGGCTTTGCCTTTTCGTTTTCGGGGTTAAAAACCGCCTTGGCCCAGCGTTTGGCCCAGTGGCCGCAACCCCTATCCCCCCAAGATCGCCATGATTTGGCCGCATCGTTTCAGATGGCCGTGGCCCAGCACCTGATTCGGGTGTGTGCGCGGGCCTTGGCGATGCCTGATAGTCCTAAAACCCTTGTCGTGGCGGGGGGGGTGGCGGCCAATGCCACCCTGCGGGCGGGCTTGCAAGACATGGCGCAGCGTCACAACGGGACCTTCATCGCGCCGCGGCCAGACATTTGCACGGACAATGCCATTATGATTGCTTGGGCCGCGTGGGAACGTTTGCGCCAGAATCCCTTGGCCGCTGACCCCCTCACCAGTCCCCTGAAACCACGGGACGCCTTTGTGGAAAGCCCCCCCTCATGACCGAGACCCCCTTGCGCACGTTCATGGCTTTGGCGCTGGAAATGGCGAAACAGGACAAAAACGAGGTCCCTGTAGGGGCCCTGATGGTTCAAGGGGGTACTATGATTGCCCTGCGCCATAACGAAGTTATGCAGCGCCAAGACCCCACCGCCCACGCCGAGATGCTGGTGATTCGGGATGCTCTGCGGATTTTGGGGCAGATGTATTTGACGGATTGCACCCTGTACGTGACGCTGGAACCCTGCCCCCTGTGCGCCGCCGCCTGCGCCGCGGTGCGGTTAAAGCACGTTGTCTTCGGCGCCTATGACCCCAAAAGCGGCGGCCTGATCCACGGCCCCCGCGTTCTGGACCACACCCACCACAAACCCCTGATCACTGGCGGCGTGATGGAAACCGAGAGCCAAACCCTGCTAACCCAGTTTTTTGCGGGACAAAGATAAGCGGCTAAGTTCTGGGGACAGGGGGCAGACAACGGACAGAAAATAATGCCCCGCCATGCGGCGATCACGGGTAAACATCCCAGCGGTGGACGATGGCCAGACCCAAAATCGGGATCGCATCACCTCTAAACGTCCCGTGGTTGTCGCGGGATCCCCCGCCTTGCGCTTGGCCATCACGGTTGTTCCATCGGGGGAAACGCGGTACGCCACATATGTGGGGGGCAGCGGCACTGTGGATAGAAAAAACCCCTTGCTAGGGCGTGTCATCATTTGAGCCAGATAACCGAGGCGACGAGGTGGATGGCACCCAAAAAATTGCAGGCGGTTTTGTCATAACGTGTAGCAATGCCTCTGTATTGTTTGAGTTTTTGGAAGAAATTTTCGATCAAGTGCCGCCATTTG
>CANGYP010000023.1 GCA_947458235.1 Alphaproteobacteria bacterium | reverse complement strand
GTGTCCACAAAAACAATGCACCAGAAAATTTAGCGCTCATCCGTAAATGGGCCCTGAATATCCTGCACCAAAAACGCCCAAAAAACATGTCCATCAAAAGAACCATGCGTAAAGCCCTCCTGAAACCTCAATTCCTCCTAGAATTATGCAATTTCTAATGCAATCGCCCTGCACCACACCTGTATTATATTATTAAGTTCTTTCCCCCCCCTTGACATCTCAGGGGGGTGTACCTACCTAAGGGGTAACGGTGAAAAGCCACCGTCTTTTTATTGTCAAATCGAATAGAGGTTAGATTTATGAACTTTCGCCCCTTACACGATCGCATTTTGGTGCGTCGTCTGGAACAAGACGAAAAAACTGCGGGTGGGATCATCATCCCTGACACAGCCAAAGAAAAGCCCATTCAGGGTGAAGTTGTTGCAGCGGGCCCCGGTGCCCGTAACGACAAGGGTGAAATTGTCGCTTTGGATGTAAAGGTTGGTGATGTGATCCTGTTTGGAAAATGGTCAGGGACCGATGTGAAAATCGACGGTCAAGAGTACCTGATTATGAAAGAGTCCGATGTTCTTGGTGTTCTCACTGGTGCTTCGGCCAAGAAACAAGCTGCTTAATATCTTAAACCATAAAGGAAACCTGAATTATGACTGCAAAACTGATTCGCTTTGGCAGCGATGCGCGTGATGAAATGATCAAAGGTGTGATCAAACTCGCGGATGCTGTATCTGTAACCTTGGGCCCCAAGGGTCGTAACGTTGTGATTAAAAAATCTTTTGGTGCCCCCCAAATCACCAAAGACGGTGTAACGGTCGCCAAAAGCATTGAGCTGACGGAGCCTTTCCAAGACATGGGGGCCCAGTTGATCCGCGAAGTGGCCAGCAAAACCAATGATCTGGCTGGTGATGGCACCACCACCGCCACTGTTTTGGCCCGCGCCATTATCGTCGAGGGTAACAAAGCCGTTGCCGCTGGCATGAACCCCATGGATCTGAAGCGGGGGATTGACTTGGCTGTGAGTAAAGTTGTTGAATTTCTGCAAAAACAATCTAAGGCTATTTCTTCATCCGAAGAAATTTCCCAAGTGGGTACCATTTCTGCCAACGGGGAAAAAGAAATCGGGGAAATGATTGCCAGTGCCATGAAAAAAGTGGGCAACGAAGGCGTCATTACCGTTGAAGAAGCCAAAAGTCTGGCCTCTGAGCTGGATGTTGTGGAAGGGATGCAGTTTGATCGTGGCTATCTGTCCCCATACTTTGTCACCAATTCCGAAAAAATGGTCACCGAGTTAGACAACCCGTTTATTTTGCTGCACGACAAAAAGCTTAGCGGCTTGCAGTCTTTGCTGCCCGTTTTGGAAGGTGTGGTTCAAAGTGGACGCCCCCTGTTGATCATTGCCGAAGATGTGGAAGGTGAAGCCTTGGCCACGTTGGTGGTGAACAAACTGCGCGGTGGTCTGAAAGTGGCCGCTGTGAAGGCCCCTGGTTTCGGCGACCGTCGCAAAGCCATGCTGGAAGACATCGCCATCCTCACCGGTGGTGAAGTGGTTTCCGAAGACGTTGGGATCAAGCTGGAAAATGTCACCCTGAACATGTTGGGCACAGCCAAAAAAGTGCGCATCACCAAGGACGACACCACCATCATCAACGGTAATGGCAAAAAAGGCGACATTGACGCCCGCTGCGCCCAAATCCGTGCCCAGATCGAAGACACATCGTCCGATTACGACAAGGAAAAACTGCAAGAGCGTCTGGCCAAATTGTCTGGCGGTGTAGCCGTGATTCGTGTCGGTGGTGCCACGGAAACTGAGGTGAAAGAGCGTCGTGACCGTGTGGATGATGCTTTGCACGCCACCCGCGCTGCCGTTCAAGAGGGTATTGTGGCTGGTGGTGGTCGCGCCCTGTTGTTTGCCACGAGTGTTCTGGCGAACCTTAAGGGTGAAAATACCGATCAAAACACCGGCATCGACATCATCCGTCGCGCTTTGCAGGCCCCTGTTCGTAAAATCACAGAAAACGCCGGTTATGACGGCGCTGTGATTGCGGGCAAACTGCTGGAAAGCAAAGATGCCAACCACGGCTTTAACGCCCAAACGGGTGAATACGTGGACATGATCAAGGCCGGTATTATCGACCCCACGAAGGTCGTGCGGACCGCGCTGCAAGATGCCGCCTCTGTGGCATCCCTGCTGATCACCACCGAAGCCATGGTGGCTGACAAGCCCGAGCCCAAAAACGACAACACCCCCGGCGCTGGTGGCATGGGGGACATGATGGGGGGTATGGGGGGCTTCTAAGTTTTCCATTCACCCTAAACGGAAAACCCGCCCCCTGAAGGGGGCGGGTTTTCTACAGATCCAGATCTACTTCAAGGAAATGTCCAGAAACAGTATCTTGCCCCCAACTTCTCCCTTTTTTAAGATAGCCTTGTCAAAGGCTACCTCTATTTTTTGTGCTTGGTCGTAGGTGACGACCGGCAAGTCGGTCCAGTCACTTTGCCAAACCAAATCCTTGAATATGGCCACCTCTCGGCCGATGATTTTGGTGGTATGGAAAAATTTCAAGGACAGGGGAATCTTTTTTTCCTTAGTGTCAGGCTCTTCTGACTCTTGGAAAAATTTACGAGGCTGTATTGAAAGAGGCAGCCTCTTCCAATAAGACAGGGTCCTCATATAAGCAAGGCCATTGAGTAATAAAACATGGCCGTCAAGAGTCATCTCGACTCTTTCCGAGGACTCGTAGGTCCCCTCGGAGGCGAGCAACCTTTGGCGGAAACAATAGTGAAACACTTGTTCCGCCGTTTCACCAGCTGGCACGATTGATATCTGAGAGTGTATTTTGAGTTGCAGCATCTCCTCTGTTGCAGTCATAAGTTTGGCTTTGCGTTTGCAAAGCCGCTAAGAACAGCCCCCATTATGATGTGATGTGATGTGATGTGATGTGATGGATGTCACATTTGGCATTTTTTTGTGGTGACAGGGCCACCAACGCCCCGATGGCTTTGATGTTGTCAGGAGGCGCATCAGTCCAGCGTCAATCAAGAGGGTGGTCAAGGGGGGCTAGGGGAAAGCCAGAGCTGTTAAGTTCTCACTAAACTTTTCTCATACCGTCATTGCGCGCCTCTGGAGGAGGCGCGGCAATCTAGTTTTCTCGATCGTGGCATTTCTGGATGGCTTCGCTACGCTCGCAATGACGAATATTTGGCATAAGCCCTAAGGAGAAATGAACAGCCCTGAGGGGAAAGCTTGTGGGGGGGGGGGGGATAAAACTTCATGATCCCGCACAGGGACACCCTGAATATTGTTTGGGACACTGTTTTGAGGGCGGGCAAACGGGCCCCCCGATAGCAAGGGCTTTTTTCACCACATCAGCCAAGGCAGCAATATACAGGGGATGGTCCCCCACGGTGTCAATGCGGATCATGTGCGGGACACCCGATTCTTCCGCAAGGTGGCGGTACTCGATATCTAACTCAACGAGGGTCTCCGAATGTTCAGAAACAAAGGCGATGGGAATCATCACCAACGTTTTTTTATCGGCCCCCGCTCTCATAATTTCCGATTCTGTAGATGGGCCAATCCACGTCATGGGACCTACGCGGCTTTGATAGCAAATCTGATAGTCCAAGTCAGGCACCCCCAACGCCGCCACGACCGCCGCCACGGTCTGTTCCACTTGCCATTGATAAGGATCCCCTTGCTTAACAATGCTTTCGGGGAGTCCATGGGCGGAAAACAGAACACGTGTCCCATGAAACGTATCCACTTTGTCCATAATTTTTGTCACCACAGCCTGAATCCAGTCAGGATGGGTGGGATAACAACACGCCGTTGTGGTGGGAACATTCAGGCCCTTTTGTTGTGCAATCGTCTGCCACTGTTTTACAGACGATGCCGTTGTGGTCGTCGAAAACTGGGGATACAGCGGTAACAACACAATACGATCAGGGGCATAGGTCAAGACATCATGAACCACCGCCTCTGTCATGGGGTGCCAATATCGCATGCATACAAATGTTTGAAATTCCAAGCCTAAAGCGGCTTGCAGGGCATCGGCTTGGGCTTTTGTATTCTCTAGCAAGGGCGACTTGCCCCCCAAATGATTATAGATGGTTGCCGCCACAGGAGCCCGTTTGCGGGAGATCAGCTGGGCCAAAAGATATCGAAAGACTCTGGGAACTCTGATGATGGCAGGATCATTAAAAAGGTTAAATAAAAAGGGACGAATGGACTGAACCTCATCAGGTCCGCCAAGATTAAAAAGCACAATGGCTGTTTTCATTCTTATTCTTTCAAGATGGTACGATGCCCTTTAAAGCAAAAAAAAACGCGATGGGCTATAGTCTTTCACGGACAGCGTGATTGCATGCCCATAAAAGCATTTGTCTTCCTTGCCCATCATTGGATAGGATAGATCCCATCAAAGGATCGTCACAGTTTTGGCACGTGGTGTTCTTGGCCATGCAGGTTATAGGGGCGGGGTGAGTATCATGAACACTGTACCTTTCGTGTGGGTGGAGGGATCTTGGATTCCAGCAGATCAAATTCAAATCTCCTCAAGCCATCGCGGTCTGCGTCTTGGTGATGGTATTTTTGAGAGTCTGCGTGTTCATAAAAAACAGTTGATTCATAGTGCAGCCCATTTTCAACGCCTGAACCAAGGGGTGGATACGTTCAGGCTCAATTATGATACCCGCCCTCTGGAAGGTCTTTGTTATGCCTTGATAGAAAAAAATAATTTGACGGAAGGCCTCATCCGTATTCATATCAGCCGCAACGACGGCTCCTCCTCTGTAATAGGCTATCGTCCCCCTGCCTATGGATCGGGATGGTGTATGATCAGCGGTACAGTGGCCCCTCTACCAGATCCTCATCCTGTACGCCTGATGGTGTCGTCTGTACCCTTGGCTTGGCGTGTGCCCTGCAAAACCACCAGTGCTTTGCCTTATGTGATGGCCATGATGGAGGCGATGGAGCAGAAGTATGATAATGCCCTTATGTTAACCCCCCATGGCATTGTGTGTGAAGCCACCAACGCCAATATCTTCTGGATCCAAGGGGATACACTCTACACGCCCGCCCCAGAGTTACCTTTTATCCCAGGAACAGTGGCCGCCATGGTACTCAAGATTTGGTCAGGCCCTATCCAACAGGGGTATTTTACCCTTAGCGACCTGAAGGATTATTTTCCCCGTGCGGCGTTTTTTCTGGCCAACGTCGGCAGCATCATCACCCCTATTGCAGACATTGAGGGGGTTGTCCCCAGACAGGATCAGTTTTTAAAAGTTGCCTCTCTGCGTCAAGCTGTAATGCGAGCGCTGGGCTTGCAGTAAACGATTCTGTATCATGCGTGCGTTTTGTCTTGCGCCTTCGCATCAGAGCTGTGGTTGGAGGTAATATCTTTTTTTGTGCGCCGCACAAAAAAAGATATTGACACGTCCCATCAACCCATGATAGTAAGGGCCCAGTGAATGAACTCGTTAAATTAGGCTGTTTTTAGGAGATTCCTGCTTATGTCACAACCAACCATCCACCAACAATCGAAAAAACCATCGGGTGATCTTTCTGTTTCCAATGTTGCTGACGATGTGAAATTGTCGTCGCCTCATGCTTCCCAGTCCCCTGCTACGCGTTCTTCCGCGCCTAGCAAGGCCCTCGCGGAAACGTCTCAAGCGTCTTCAAAGCCTCGTAACTTTGCGGATGTCTTTTCTTTCAACCCTCAAATCACAGGTCTTTTTATGAATCAGAACTTCGAACAATTGAACAACGAATTGCAAGCCCACATTCAGGAAAACATCAAAACGGGTCTTCAGGCCTTTAACACCCTGAACAAAGGTTTGGAACAAATGGCCACCGCCTATCTGAAAGCTGTTCAGGATATTTACACCAACAACGCCAAAGCTTTGCAGCAGATTCTGTCTTCTCAGAACGCACAGCAGGCTTTTGATGTTCAAACCAAGACCATGCAGCAAAACATTGAAACCAGTATTGGTCAAGCCCAGCAGCTGGTTCAGATGGGCCTAGATGCCGCCAACCGTACTATCCAGCCCTTGCAAAACCGTTTTGATCAGGCTGTGGATGCGGCCTTCAAGGCAGGGAAAAAAGCCGCTTAAGGATCCCCACGGCGATTCTTTTCTGCTGGTTTTTGCCGACGCGTTTAACGCCCTTCCTTTTTTGGGGGGGCGTTTTCGATTCTGTGGTGATTGAATTTGGATAGTTTGTTTTTATGCCCTCTTTGATTCAGCAAAAAATCAATACACGCCTTTTGCTCACCCAAATTGTGTACCAGCATCATGTCCGGCAGCAACCTTTGTCTGTGGTGGCCAAAGAGTATGTTTTCCATCATCTCACCCCCAACCCCAAACATTATCACCGCGATTTTTTTAATACGATGGTGGCCTTTTTAGCGGAAGCGGGGCCGTCTTTGGAACACAGACTGCGTTCCCACGAAACAGAACACTGGCGTTATGAGCGGATGGATCCTGTTTTGTTGGGCATTTTGATGGTGGGCATGGCGGAATTGCTGTCTCAACCCGAAACCCCAACCAACGTTATTATTCACGAATATATTGAATTAACAAAAGATTTCTTGAACGATAAGGATGCCAAATTTGTCCATGTCCTTTTGGACAAAACGGCTGTTGACAGAGCATTGCCCGTCAGTGCCAAGGGGCCTGATGATTCTTACAAAGAGTCTGTTGACGATTCCCTTGCTTAGGGATCCCATTATTGCCTATACCCATGCAGAGTCACAATATAAATCTTACCTGTCATGAAGTTCGTTGTTCTTTTGATTGCGCTTTGTTTGATGGTGTCTGCGTGTGCCACATCCCCCCGTGGCCCAGCTTCCGAAGGGGTTGATCCGCAAACCTACCGCGTTCAAAAAGGCGATAGCGTCTCTAAAATTGCCATGAAAACGGGCACAACGGTGTCGTTGCTGGTTCGCTGGAATCAATTGACGCCCCCCTATACCATTTATCCTGGGCAAACATTGTATTTGGGAGATCCATCGGGTTTACCCAAAATAAATTCCAAGGGACCCAAATCCGTCACCATCGAGCGGGTTCGGTCTCAATCGCAGACTATCCCTCCCCCGCCCTTGGTGAAGCGGTCTGAAAAATTTTCTTGGCCTCTGAAAGGGCCCTTGTTATCCAGCTTTGGCCAAAAAGATGGGGGGCAACAGAATGATGGTATAAACATTGCCGCAAAGCGGGGCACCAACATTCGGGCGGCCGATGGGGGAAGGGTTGTGTACGTGGGCAATGAGGTGAAGGGGTTTGGCAATCTGGTCTTGATTCGCCACGATGCGCAGTGGGTTACCGCCTATGCCCATGCGGATCAAATCCTTGTTGAAAAGGGGGACGCAGTCACATCGGGTGAGGCCATTGCCACGGTAGGACAAACGGGATCTGTGACGCGTCCCCAACTTCATTTTGAAATTCGTTATAAAGGGAGACCCGTGGAACCTTTGGGGCAGTTGATGCCCTAGGCATCACGCGCCGACCATATACCCGTTGCAATGGATGCTATGGAGTGTCAGCATAAAATTGCACACATAAATTCAGGATGACACCTCTATCTTGACACTCCCCTTGGTGTGCTTTAGGGGTAAGAGACCATGTCCTTTGCGTTTTGTGAGTTTTTCGCCCATGTCCATTCCTGTTTTGATGCCCGCTCTCTCCCCCACGATGACAGAGGGCACCTTGGCCAAATGGCACGTTTCCGTGGGGGATGTGGTCAAAAGTGGACAGATTTTGGCCGATATCGAAACAGACAAAGCCACCATGGAGGTTGAGGCTGTGGATGAAGGCACCATGGGTGCCTTATTGCTTCCCGCAGGATCCGAAGGCGTGGCTGTCAATACCCCCATTGCCATCCTTTTAGAGGACGGAGAAACGGCAGAATCCCTATCCATTCCCACCAAAACCCCCGATCCTTCCCCTCTGCCCTCTGCTGCGCCCATGGCTTCATCCGTGACCCACGATCCTGTCCCTTCAGCTGTTGTGGCCTCTTCCGCCGAAAGAATCATCGCTTCACCCTTGGCCCGTCGCTTAGCTAAGGCAAAAGGGATTGATTTAAAGACCCTGAAAGGCACAGGCCCCCGTGGCCGTATTGTCAAAAACGATGTTTTGTCCGCCAAAACCACTGGTGGCGCAGAGAAAAAATCCCCCTCACCAGCCGTGGCGGCCTTTGGCCTGCCCCCTGCCCGTCAGGAAAAAGCCACCACCATGCGCAAAGTGATTGCAGAGCGTCTGAGCGAATCCAAACAAACCGTCCCCCATTTTTATTTAACGGTGGATGTGGCGTTGGATGCGGCCATGGCTCTGCGGGCGCAACTCAATGGCCGGCCCAACGTTACCTATAAACTGACGGTGAATGACTTTATCATCAAAGCCATTGCGCAGGCTTTGGTTGCCGTCCCACAGGCCAACGCTTCGTGGCAGGATGGCATGTTGCACTATTACGAATGGCCGGATATTTCCGTGGCCGTGGCCATTGACGGTGGTCTGATTACCCCCATTATCCGCCGCGCCCATGAAAAATCTCTGATTGCCATTTCCTCGGAAATCAAAGACCTTGCCAGCCGCGCCAAAGCTGGAAAATTGCTGCCTGAGGAGTTTCAGGGCGGCACTTTTAGTCTGTCGAATTTGGGGATGTTTGGCATTTCCCACTTTGCCGCCATCGTGAATCCACCCCAAGGGGGCATTTTGGCCGTGGGGGCTGGAGAGCGCCGCTTTGTGCCCGATGACAAAGACAACCCCGTGGTCAAAACCACCATGTCCTGCACCCTGTCCGTTGATCACCGCGTCGTGGATGGTGCTGTGGGGGCTGCCTTTTTACAGGCCTTTAAGGCTAACCTAGAGGATCCTTTATGCCTGTTGCTGTCGTAGTGGCCTTTTTGGCCTTTGTCCTATCGGCCAGCCCAGCAGCACACGCCGAAAACAAACGTAGAATCAGCGGGGATCATGAAACACGGGCCAGCAACCGTGTGGATGCTCGGTATCGCTATCGTAGTCTTCCCAAAGACAGGGAAGACCACCAAGTCAACCTTCGGTCCGATTTTGCCTATCATTTTGACGAAGATTTTTTTCTCAACAACAGCGTTTCCACCACAGCTTGGCGGATGAACAACAGAACCAGCCCTGATAATCGCGATGGGGGCTATGATGGGGGATCAGGGGACACAACCCTGCAATCCTTGTTGGTGACTGTGTATGATAAAAACCGATTTGCCATAGGATCCAACCTGATTATCCCCACCGCTGGAGAGGATCAGCTGGGGGATGGACGCTGGCAGTTGGGGTCAGCCCTGTCCTATTCCCGCGACATTTATGATATCGGGGAAGGCAGCTTTGCAGGCGTGACCGTGCGCAATCAGTTTTCTTTTGCGCAAAACAATGGTCGCAATGATATCAATCTTTTGATTGCCACCCCTACATTTCGCCTCAACTTGCCCGATCAATGGCATGTTCGTATCCAATCTGAATCCCAGATGAATTATGAGCAGAGCAATGATTGGTTTGTTCCGATCAGTGTTCGTGTGGGCAAAAATTTTGGTCCCTATTATGCCTCTGTTGAAGCCTCTACCCCGATTGTTGAGGATTTTGAGCGATACGACCAAGAAATTGAATTGCGTATCGGAAGAAATTTTTAACGTGGCTTTTTTGTGAAAAAAGAAAAAATCGCCAAAGTGTTGGCCCATCGGGGCATCGGATCCCGCCGCGGGGGGGAAGCCCTTGTCAAGGCTGCTAAAGTCACAGTTAATGGCCAAATCATGGATAATGTCGCCGAACTGGTTGATCCAGAGGCCACCATCACCGTTGACGGCCAACCTTTGCCCCCTAAACCAACCACCCGCCTTTGGGCCTTTTACAAACCCGCAGGCTGTCTAACAACCCGCCATGATCCAGAGGGGCGGCCGACGGTTTATGATTATCTTCCCTCATCGTTACAGCAAATCCACTATATTGGGCGGCTGGATTATGCCACAGAGGGGCTGCTGCTGCTGACCAACAACCCCGCCTTAAAAAAAACATGGGAAGATCCCAAAACGGCCCTGATTCGGCGATATCGGGTTCGCCTTTGGGGACACCTGAGCGATGCAGACCAACGTACCCTATCGCGCCCCATGGTGATTCAGGGCATGCGTTATCAGGCCTTTGGTGTTGATATTGAAAAAAAAACAGCCGAACATACATGGGTCTCTGTCACCCTAACCGAAGGAAAAAATCGGGAAATCCGACGCGTTTTTGATCATTTGGGGTATCCTGTGACGCGCCTGATTCGCACCGCATATGGCCCCTATCATCTCGCTGACCTACCCCTGAAAAAGGGGGAGGTTATGGCATTGATGTTAGCCAAGGCAGATACCCATAGTCAGTAGATCATGTGTGAGGTATGGCGGTTACAGTACCCCGCCCAACTGGCGAAATGACGTAAACTGGTTGCCTTTGGTGACAATAATATGGTCGTGCAGCTTGATATGGACGGACTTCAGGGCGCGGTTGATGTCTTCGGTGTATTTGATATCCGCATGGGAAGGTGTGGGGTCTCCCCCTGGGTGATTGTGTACCATGATCACGGCACTGGCGGAGAGTTCGAGGGCCCGCTTCACAACCTCGCGCGGGAAAATGGGCACACTGTTGACGGTGCCGCGTTGATGGATTTCATCCCGAATGACGTGGTTTTTGTTGTTTAGGAAGATCAGGCGAAATTCTTCCTCTGTTTTATGGCCCATCACAGCGCGGCAATAATTCACAACGTGGTCCCAGTGGGACAATACAGGGGTTTCTTTCATTTCATACTGTAAAATTTTTATAGAGGCCACATGGACAGCCCGCAGAATGCTTTGGGCGGCGGGGCCTAGGCTTTTAAAGGCGGAAAAATCCTCAGGTCTTGCCCGAATCACATCGGCAAAGCTGCCAAAGTGGGTGATGAGGGCCTTGGCCAAAGGCTTGACATCCGCACGTGGCAGGGCGCCGAACAAAAGCAGCTCCAAAAGTTCATAATCCGCCATCCCCTGCCCATCGGTGTCCAAAAAACGCTGGCGCAGACGTTGCCTGTGGCCGTGGTAATGGGGGGCAGGGGCGTCATCTGTATCTGGCATGATCAATCCTGCTTGGGTTAAAAGGGTTCAACACGCAGCAATTTCGGATCGTCGCATAGAATATCCAGAGCGCGAATCTCTGAGAGGGTTTTTTGAATCACAGATTCTTGGCATTCATGGGTGGTGAGTATGAGGGGGACAATGCCTTGGTGGTACTCGGCCTCGGGCTGTTTCAGACTGCGGATGGACACGTCGTGATCGGCCAAAATCCGCGCGACATGAGACACGGCCCCCGCCACATCCCGCAGCATAAAGCGGACATAATACCGGCAGGTATAGGTGTCCATGGATTCGGGCTTGGCCTGAATCAGATCCCTGACGGACACTTTAAAGGGATAAACATGCCTGTGATTGGCCAAATCAATCAGATCCGCCATAATGGCAGAGGCCGTGGGATCTCCCCCCGCACCCCGTCCGGTGACCATAATTTCACCCACAAAATCCCCCTTAAACAAAACCCCGTTAAACACGTCATCCACGTGGGCCAAGGGAATGTGGTTGGGGATCAGGGCAGGGTAAACCGCCTGATGCAAAATGCCGCGGTGGTAACGGGCTTTGGCAATCAGTTTAATGACGTATCCGATATCTTCGGCGGCGGCGACATCGGCGGAGGATAGGCCGCGGATGCCCTCAACATACAAATTGTTGATATCGGGCACCACGCCGTAAGCCATGCTGGAGAGTAGGGCCAGTTTCTGGGCCGCATCAATGCCATCAATATCAAACGACGGATCCGCTTCGGCGTAGCCAAGGCGTTTGGCTTCCTCCAAAACATCCTCAAACGACGCCCCTGTTTTGGCCATGGTGGTGAGGATATAATTGCATGTGCCGTTTAAAATGCCATACAGGGATTCGATGGTGTTGGCGCTGGAGCCCTCGCGCAGCATTTTCAAAATGGGAATCCCGCCGGCCACGGCGGCTTCGTAGCATAGGGAGAGGCCCTTTGTTTCGGCCTGCAGGGCCAGCGCAACGCCGTGGTGGGCCATCATGGCCTTGTTGGCGGTGACCACGGACTTCCCGTGGGCAAGGGCAGCTTGGCAAACATCCAGCGCAATGCCGTTTTGCCCCCCCACCATTTCCACCACAACATCCACGCGGGGGTCTCTGGCCAAAGCCAAGGGATCATCATGCCATGTATAGCCAGAAACATCGGCATGGCGGTGCCGCGCTCGATCTCTGGCGGAAACAGCCATAATTTCAATGGGATGATCGCAAATTTTTCGCAGCAAATCGGTTTGGGTTTGCACGATGCTGACCACGCTGCACCCCACGGTGCCTAAGCCGACCAAGCCCACGCGAAGGGGGTTTTTCATAAGGGGTTGCCTGAATCTCTCCTTGTCATGCCGTAGAAAAGCATTTTTTCGGGCATTTCGCAAGACCGAGACAGCACAAAGACAAACGCGCCCAAACCAACGATGCTGGCATGGGCGCGTTTGGTTTATGATTTTAGAGGGGTTTAGGTCTGGTTGATGAGCTCTTCCAACATCTGATCTGCCGTGCTGATGACACGGGTGGCGGCGGAGTAGGAGCGTTGAGTCACGATCATGCTAGAGAATTCTTCTGCAATATCAACCGTCGATGCTTCTTTGGAGGATGATACAATACTTCCTGCTGATGCTGTACCCGCTTGGCGCAAAATAAATTCCCCCGCCCGTTCTGTTTGGGAATAGGCATTGCCTGCCCGTGGGGCTAGTCCGTCTGTGTTGGCAAAAGAAACGATGGGAATCTGGTACAAAGGTTGTGTTTGACCGTTATCAAAAATGGCTGTGACAATGCCCCGCGAATCGATATCCACCCCTGTATAGGATCCAAATGTCACCCCATCCTGATTCAGGAAAGAGGTAAACAAGTTTGCATCATATTGGGTAATCCCTTCGGCGACGTTGGGTGTAGCGGTGTTGTTGAAGCGTCCAAAATCAAAACTGACCACCTGATCGGCATCCGCGCCAGAGGCACTGAAATCCATGACGATATCCAGCGTTTGCGTGTTGTTGTTATAAAGCGAGCGCCCAGCAGGGGTGGTTGTGGAATCCCCAGGCTGAGATGGGTCAATGATATCTTTCAAGGTTCCATCCGCGTTGAAGTTAAAAATCAAGTAATCAAAATAATCTCCCCCCGTAGTATCACTGCCGTATTTGGCGGCACTGCTAAGTTTATTGGCCCCCACAGAGATAGCTGTGGGTGTGCCGCCAAAAAAAGTTGAAAGATCAGGGGCTGAGGCAAAGTTTGTCCCACTGATATAATCGTTTCGATCTGTTGTGTAAAATTCCAGTTGACTGGGGGTAACATCATCATTGATGCGCACCTGAACCCGGGGGTTGATGGCATTGATGGTGGTCATCAGGTCGCTGACATCATCCGTCGCTCCCAGAGTCAGGGCAGGGACGGTCACAGTTGTGGTGGCCCCCGTTGTGGCGTTGGTGAGGGTGAGGGAGAAGCTTTCCCCCGTCACACCAGCAGGCAAGGCTGTTGTTGATGTTAGGGCTGTGGCAGAGGCCGTTCTGAAAATATACGGGCTTGTTGCAGCCAAATCACCAATATTGGTTCCCGTTGGGTCACGGACATCGACGATAGAGCCCCGACTGGGATTCGTACTCATGGTCATATGCCATTGGTTGTTGGCGACTTTGGTCCATGCCACCCGTAAACTTTGGGATTGCCCCAAACTGTCAAACACAACAAAGTCTGTCGCACTGACAGATCTAGGATCATTGGCTTCCCCTGTAGCATTAATGGTAGATGAAGAGGGTAGATTGATCCCCATTTCAACGCTGCTTGTTGCCTTGGGCTGTCCCGTGATCTGGGCAATGTTGATGGTTTCCAAACTGACCAGAGAGGTGTTGTTGGTGGGCAGATTTCCATCTTGGTCCAAAGGCCATCCTTGCAGATAATATCCCGCTGTGTTGACCAAATTCCCGTTTTTATCGGGTTTGAATTGACCAGCGCGGGTATACAGATATTCATCCCCAACCCCAGGCGTGGGGGTTTCATTGACCACAAACATCCCGTTGCCAGATATGGCAATATCGGTTTTGTTCAGACTGGATTCTAACAATCCCTGCTGAGAAATTTGGTTGGCAATGGATGTTCTGACTCCCCCTGCCGAGTGGCGGGTGGTGGTGGTTTGGGTTACAAAGGTGCTAAACGCTGTCTCCACCCGTTTATACCCCGTGGTTCCGACGTTGGCGATGTTGTCCGCGATGGTGGACAGTCGCTGAGATTGTCCGTTTAGACCGGAAACACCGGCAAATAAAGCTCCGAATACACCACTCATAACTGTTCTCCTGATTTAGTTTGTGTTTTAATTGCTTAAAATCGACACGATTTTATCCTCAGTGATGGGCGCGCCATCCACATCCAACATAATTTTGCCATTTTCCACCATTGCACTGCGTACAAAGCCAATAGTAGCGGATACCAGCTGGGTGACCTTTTCATCGTCAGGACCATTGCCTGTTTTCACAACGCCATCTGCTTTGATTGTGTATTGGCCTATAGGCACCGCTACACCCTGCGTATTTTTTCCATCCCAAGTTACTGTTTGGACGCCAGCTTCCCCCGATAAGCGATCAAAAACCTTAACAACGTTTTTTGCTCTGTCTAAAATTGTGACTCGCGATGTCGAGTATTTTTTATCATTGGTGTAGGTAAAGGTACTGGGTGTGGTTGTATCCCCGCGCACCAGTTTATCTGTTTTAACGGAAACAGCTTTTCCTACATAAAACCCTGCATCCCGAAGTTGGCTCACGGTTTGGTTGCCTGCAATCTTTTCTAGCAACGTGTTGGATTTAATATTTTGCTCAATGCCAGCAAATTGCACCAACTGGTTGGTGAATTCACTGGCATCCATGGGCTCCATAGGATCCTGGTTTTTCATTTGTGTGACCAGCAATTTTAAAAACTGGTCAAAATTGTTCCCAAAGGTGGTTCTGTCTTTGGCGGTGCCTGATGTTGGCGTGCTGGTGCTGGGAGTGGTGTTCAGAGCGGTGGTGGTTGTCATAAAGATTCCCTACGCATGGATATCAAGAGCTTGATTGGGGTTATAGGATAGGGGCCGCATGGCGACGGTTTTGACGTCGGGGTTGGTTTGCAGTGTCCCTCCCTTTAACCCCGCTATTTTTTGTTCAAAGGCTTGGCGTTGATCGTGATAGGCAAAGGATAATCCCCCCTGTCCCATTTTCAGTCCCGCCTGTTGCAGCAGTTCTTGCAGAGAAGATGCATCACGGCGCAGCCAGTCGTACGTTTCTTGACGATCCGCCCCAATGACGGCATTGACGGTGCCATCTTGGGCGATGTCCATGGCCACATCCACGGTGCCGAGGCGTTCGGGGCTCATTTGAATCCGAATTTGGGTGTTGTCGTCTTGGATCCCTTGTTTGATGGTCATGGCCAGATTTTCGCGGGCATGCTGGACTTCCATGGGGGTTAAGGCCGCGGCGTGATGAAAAGCCGTCATGCGCTGGGATGCCGATGCGGCGGTGTCTGGCAAGGGGGCAAGAGAGGTGGCTAAAGATGCCGTGGGCAGCGGTGTGTTTTGGGCCAAGGGGCTTTCCTGACGAGGCAAGGTGCCAAAAGCGTCCACTTTCAAGGGGGAGGCATCCGCTACCGTTGAAAACTCTGTGGTTTTGACGGGATCAGAGGGGGTTTGGCGAAGATCTTCAAAGCTTGCGAGGCGCAGGGGATTTGTGTCTTGCGGGCGATCTTGCGGGACCGTATTCTCTGCGGTGATAGGGCCCAGTGATGGCTTTTTCCTAGCACCCGTTTCTGATGTTACTAAGGGTTTGATGGGTAGGGCATCGGCCTGTGCCACAACGGTGGCAGAGTGTTTAACAGCATCTGGCGGCGTTGGTGTTTGGGCCGTTGCCTCTGGCAAAGGGGCACTTAAATGGCGGTCTGTTTGGGTGTTGTGTCTGTTATCGGCCACCTGTGTGGGGGCCTGTAGGTTGGCCATAGCGTTAAGGGCGGCATCCAAATCCTCTGGCGTCGAGGGCAGGGTGGACGGTGGTTTTAGGGCCGCAGGGGCATCTGGCGTCAAAAGTGGGGCCATCATTAAGGAGGCGGCAGGTACTTTGGGGTCTGTGTGTGGCACTCTGGCAGAGTCTACCAGAACCTGTTCAGCAGCCATATGTGACTGGTTTGTAAGGGGCGTGATGGTCTTGGGGCTTACAAGGGGTGGTAGGGACAAGGGCAAGGTCTGTGTTGCTTCCGCCAAGGTTTTCACCTCCGCATTCACTGGCACGATCTCTGGCAAGGCAGCAGGCACAAAGGGCAGAACGCTCAGCATCGTTGGGGGGGTGGGGTTGTTTGGTGTTTTTGCCTCGCCCTCACCCTGTTTGTCCTTTATGGGATGATCAGACATTGATGGGGTATTGTCAGGAATTATGTGTTCAGCGGGATTGTTCAGGGCAGGCCCCAAGGGTGTTTGTGCTTTTGCAAGGGATGTTGGCGTGATCGGTCCTGTGTCTTGTACCAAGGGGTTTGGGTCATGAACAATGTGCGGCGGTACTGGAAACAGAAACGGCAGGAAAGAAGCTGTGTTTTCATCATCACCAGAGGTCTCTTTGGGAAAATCCATCATGGCCCCCAAAGAAAAATCAGCAGAGGCATCTCCGGAATCTTTAACCAACGCCTGCAGAATGGATCCAAAGTCTTCGTTGGCCGTATCACCCCGTGATTTTCCCATCAAGGACAGGATACCCCCCACGTCTTGGGCGGGGAGGCCGTCTGTTGTCAGCAATGAAAAAGGGGTGGTCCCTATCATAGTTGGCTCATTGATATAAGTCTGCTTCCCTCATGCAAACAGTGGGCCAAAAAAGATAGCGTAGGGACGGGTTCCCATGCTAGGGCAGAGGAGGGGGGTAGAGAGGTGATCGCAAATGGATTGTTTTCAATGGATTTTTTATCCTTGGCGGTAACTCAGGGCCTCTTTTAAATGGGGCATGGAGATACCTTCGGATTCATCCATATCGGCGATGGTGCGGGCCACACGCAGCACGCGGTTATAGCCCCGTGCGGACAGGCGCAATTTCTCCGCCGCATTTTGCAGAAATGTTTCACATGCCCCGTCCAGTTGGGTTTGGGCGTAGAGTAAATCCCCGTCAATTTCGGCATTGAGTTTTTTGTGATAGGGGGCATAGCGTTGACGTTGACGCTCTCTGGTTCGGGTGACACGGGCGCGGACGGTGGCACTATCTTCCCCCACGGCGATGCGGCTGAGTTCATAGGGCTTTACAGGCTCCACATCCAGCCGCAAATCTATACGATCCAGAAGGGGCCCTGAAAGGCGACGTGTGTAATCTTCGCCGCAGGCTGGGGCGCGGGAACAGGCACGCTCAACATCCGTTAAATATCCACAGCGGCAGGGATTCATGGCCGCCACCAGTTGAATGTTGGCGGGATAGGTAACGTGGGCATTGGCCCGTGAAACGGTGGTGTATCCAGTTTCTAGGGGCTGGCGCAGAGAGTCAAGGGCTGCCCGCTGAAATTCTGGCAGCTCATCCAAAAACAAAATGCCTTGATGGGCCAAGGAGATTTCCCCAGGTTTAGCCCGAATACCCCCGCCCACAAGAGCGGGAATGGAGGCGGAGTGATGGGGGTCGCGATAAGGACGCTCCATAATCAGCATCCCTTCCTTGAGCTGGCCAGCGATGCTGTGGATCATGCTGACTTCTAAGGCTTCTTCGGGGGAAAGGGGCGGCAAAATGGTGGTCATGCGCGATGCCAGTAAGGACTTCCCCGCCCCAGGGGGCCCAGAAAGCAAAACGTTGTGCCCCCCACTGGCGGCAATTTCCATGACGCGCTTGGCGCTTTCTTGGCCCCGCACATCACGCCAGTCCCCACGGGGTTTCGAGGCATCTTGCGCCAAAGGTTGTGGGGGACTAAGGCGTTGCCGCTGCAGAATATGGTTGGTCAGGGCCACCAAGGAATCCGGCGCCAAAATAGAAAGGTCCCCCGCCCAAGCGGCTTCGCTGCCATTGCCTTCGGGGCAAATCAGGCCGCACCCTTGTGCGTTGGCATGAACAGCCGCAGGCAAAATTCCACTGACAGGGGTTAGAAGTCCATCTAAGGCCAGTTCACCCATAGCATAATAGGCATCAATGGCGGCCTGAGGAATCACCCCCATGCCCACCAACAGCCCCAGCGCAATGGGTAAATCAAAGTGATTGCCCTCTTTGGGAACATCCGCAGGCGACAAATTGACAGTGATGCGTTTGGGCGGCAGGGCCATGCCGATGGCATGCAGGGCAGACCGGACCCGTTCACGGGATTCCGCTACGGCCTTATCCGCCAAGCCCACAATTTGAAACCCTGGAACCCCATTGGCCAAATGGACCTGAACGTCAATGTCAAGCACATCCATACCGTAAAAACTGGAGGTCCGTACCCGCGCAACCATGGGGATCATCTCAATAAAGAAACAACCCTACAAAAGTATGTTGCAGGGGGCAAGCGTCTTGTTTTTGACAGGCCCTTGTTTTTGACTGTCTTGCGTCACAGGTATGCGTAGAGAGAATGGGGCGCGTAGGGCGCCTTAAGGGGTCAGGGCTGAAGAGACGTGAGCGCAGCCCGAAACCGCGTCATATCGGCCCCCCGAAAACCAGCGCGGGCAAAGGTGGGCTTGCCGCCGCCGCTGGATCCCAGAGCCTGACCAAGGGCTTTGGCGGTGTTGCCAGCATGAAGGCCGCTGGCCACGGCATCATCGCTGGCGGCGCACCACAGGGTGCCCTTATCCCCCTCGATTTTCACCAAAATAACCAGAGCGTTGGGATGATTCTGTTTCCAAGCATCCAGCAGGGGGGGGATGGATTCATCCTCTAAATCGCTGACATCGGCAAACGCGATGGGGCCTATCCATGTCGGCGTCAGGGCAGAGCCGCCGCCGGTGCTGAGTTTTTTCAGTTTCTTTTTGGCGTCCCGCAGGTCGTCTTGCAGTTTTTCAAAGCGTGCGGGCAAGAGTTCTGGCGATGTGGAGAGTGACAGGGCCACGGCCTGCAAACGGTCCAGAGCGGCGCGGGCGTGGTTTTCGGCGGCTTTGCCTGCCACGGCCTCAATCCGTCGCACACCAGACCCCAGGGCACTGTCGCCCAGCAGATAAAAACTGCCGATGTCCCCCGTTGCGGTGACATGATTGCCCCCGCAAAGCTCGGTGCTGACACCAGAAATTTGAATGACGCGGACGGTATCGCCGTATTTATCCTCAAAAAACGCCAATGCCCCCATGGCCAAGGCCTCTTGATAGGGGATATCGGTGCAGGGGGTCACGGTGTG
>CANGYP010000022.1 GCA_947458235.1 Alphaproteobacteria bacterium | reverse complement strand
AGGGGGCTTCGCCCCGCGCAAAGCGCGGCTTCCGCTTACGCTCCAGCCCTTGACCCAGTCCCAAACCCGCCTACCTGCCATCAACCATAAAACAATCCATCATTCCAATCCCTGATGAAGTGTTGCACTTCGTTTTGGAAACCGCCAACGGTTTAAAAAACCTTTTAGAGCAACCCAGTTCTTCTTTGAAGGATTTTTATAAAAAAATAGAAGCAATACAACACTTTCTTCAACAAGGGTTACAAGCAATAGATCTTGAAGAAGATCTTGAAGACCAAGAAACCGCACAAAAAATCATCGCCATTGGGGGGGCTTTGCAAGCCTATACCAAGAAGATTGCGCAGCATACGTCTGCTATGAAGCGGTCAAATAATCTAAATCTGGATAAGGCTTTACGTCAAGAGATCGCGGCGTTTTGTCAGTCGGTTTTTAACATAACGCAGATCGATTTAACCAAAGACAACGGAAAAAAGGAATTTCTAACCTTAACGGGATTAAGGCAGACGGCTTTACCTAAAACAGAGGGCATCGTCATTGATGTGAATCAAAATGCAAATCCCCCCCCGTCACTTCCAAACAATATAAAATTTCAAAACATAGACGGCATCATCCTGCCCCCCGATCCAACGAAGGGACCACAAACTGGCTCTGACAAGGGCTGGCAGGAGGCAAAGAATCAACACCGCCTTAACTATGTGCTCGCATATCTTGGGGAACAGGACATACGATATGATCCAACCTTGTTCGTCATAGGGGAAAATCCTCGTCAATATAACCACATGCGCAAAGAATCGTATGTGGTTGTGACAATCTGGGATGATGAGAACAACCCTAAAGCTCAACTTTTTCTGAATAATTATTCTGGAGAGGCCATGTTCGTCGTCG
The DNA here is from genome assembly GCA_947458235.1 of Alphaproteobacteria bacterium. GTDB lineage: Bacteria > Pseudomonadota > Alphaproteobacteria > JAJTHO01 > CANGYM01 > CANGYM01. The sequence continues at coordinate 19,587 of CANGYP010000022.1, read as the reverse complement.
CCCCACCCCTAACAAACGGGGCCCGAACCACCATGGGCAAGGAGGCGTTGCAAGCCCGAAACAATACAACAAGGATTCCCTTTGATGAGAAGGGCCAATGGCAAATCACACTCCTAAAGGCCATTCAAGACATTCAAGAACCAAACTTTCCAAACATCGCAACGCCCACCGATGCTGTCCCGAAACGATCAAAAGCAGAAAATCCGAACCGCAACAATGTGATTATCAATGCTTATTTGAAAAATCCTCAAGCAACAGCCAAGGCTCTGCGAAAGGCATTTACAGGAGCGTTCGGCAAACCCGCATCAGAGATCACAAAAGAAAACCTAGAGAGCAATAGACCAGTCACCATCACTCTGCCTGAGAGAGAGCCGGTTAACGTTCTACCTAGCTCTCTGTATTGGGCATTCTTCCGCTTTCGTTCAGGGGTCAAGCCCTTGATGTATGTATTGCAGAACAAAAAGGCTTTGACAAGCTATTCAGGTCTCAAAATCATAAACTGTCTCCGCAAATACCCCGCAGAGACGGAAAAGGCCATTTGCGACGCTGTTGAGAATGTTAAAGGCGTCTTCCACCAAGATAAATATCAGAAACCAAATCAGGAGACTATCAAACGGTACGATCCTGTATTAACCATAACTCTACCGACGGGGGAAATCGTAGAGATTTATATGGAAGCATTGGCACACCTGTTGAGTAGAAAGGAAAACCAAGACCTCCGAACCCTATTAGAGATGTTGGGGAGTCCTAAAGTAGCAAAACAGATTGTAAACGAACAACTAATCCCTCTTCTGGTTGGGAATTTCGAGAATCGTGAGGGGATTATACGGCGAATCCAAGAACAACTTAAGACTAACACTACTGGTGACCTGGGTAGCAGTAATAATGACCCTATATTTTTTAAGATCAATGACTCATACGACTGGAACGGTACTATTGGACAATTGTACACGCTCCTCTACGTGAACAATAAGAAGAACCCTAAAATACCAACCCTGAAACAAATTAGAGATGGTACGTACCATAGAGATGGTACGTACCAAAAGACAGCAGAAGCCACAGCAGCATCCGGCACACCACCACAAGCACCAGAAATAGACCCAACCTACACTATTTTAACCAACGCCAACATGGATAGACAGGGATAGATAAGGACCCTCTGGCAAAAAGGAAGGCCAGCCGTGTGGGGGGGCGGATGATGGTTGCCATGCCCCCGTTCTGTATCCCCCATGTCCTAGGCACCACCTGCCGTTCCCAGCATCCCCCGCAGGAGATCATTCACCACGGCGGGGTTGGCTTTGCCGCCCGTTTCTTTCATGACTTGACCCACGAAATAACCGAAGAGTTTGTCTTTGCCCGCGCGGTAATCGGCCAGTTGCGTTGGGCTGGCGTTGATGATGCGGGTGATGATGGCCTTCAGGGCCTCGGTGTCGCTGATCTGGGATAGGCCTTGCTCGGCCACCACCACGGCGGCGGAGATCCCGCGCTCTACCATAGCGGCCAAAACATCTTTGGCCATACGGCCCGAAAGCTGGCCGTCCTCGATCATCCGCAGCAGATCGGCCAAAGTTTCGGGGGACAGGGTGGCGGTGGCCAGCGTCTGGCCTGCTTTGTTCAACAATCCAAAAACATCCCCCAATAACCAGTTGGCCGCCAGCTTGGGCGCGTTGTGGTGGGTTAAAATCGCTTCGTAATAGCGGGCGGTTTCGTCATCGGCGGTGATCAGGCCAGCCTCGTACCCCGACAGGCCATAGTGGTCCATGAATCGTTTTTTCTTGGCATCGGGCAATTCTGGCAATTCGTCCCGCAGGCGGTCCACCAACGCGGGGTCCAACCGCAAGGGCAACAGATCGGGATCGGGAAAATAACGGTAATCGTGGGCATCTTCTTTGCTGCGCATGGTGCGGGTGGTGCCCGTGCCCGCATCAAACAGACGGGTTTCCTGATCCACCGCGCCGCCAGATTCCAGCAGGTCCACTTGACGTTTGGCCTCGTAAACAATGGCTTGCATCACAAAGCGCACAGAGTTGACGTTTTTAATTTCACACCGTGTGCCCAGCGGGGCACCCGCTTTGCGCACAGAGACGTTGACGTCACAGCGCATGGATCCTTCCTCCATATTCCCATCACAGGTGCCCAGCGTGCGCAGGATGGCGCGGAGTTTTTTCAAAAAGGCACCAGCCTCTTCGGGGCTGCGCATGTCGGGTTTGGACACAATTTCCATCAGGGCCACCCCAGCGCGGTTCAAATCCACATAACTGTGGCGGGGGTCCATGTCGTGGATGCTTTTGCCAGCGTCCTGTTCCAAGTGAATGCGCTCGATCCCCACGTCTTTGGTGAGGCCCTCGGCCAGATCCAGCGTGATGGTGCCCTCTCCCACCAAGGGATGATAAAACTGGGAAATCTGATACCCCGTGGGCAAATCGGGATAAAAATAATTTTTGCGATCAAACTGGGATTCCAAATGAATCTCGGCGTTCAGAGCCAGCCCTGTTTTGATGGCTTGCTCCACACAAAACCCGTTTAAAACAGGCAGCATCCCCGGCATACCCGCATCCAAAAACGCCACATGGGTGTTGGGATCCCCGCCAAAAGCAGCAGAGGCACCAGAAAACAGCTTGGCCTGAGAGATCACCTGTGCATGAACCTCCATCCCAATGACAACCTCGTAGGGACCAGAGGGGGAGGCAACGGTGTAGGTCATGCAGCACCTGAAGAATTTTTTTTAGATTTTGGGGCGAACGATGGGTCTCGAACCCACGACCTCAAGGACCACAACCTAGCGCTCTAACCAACTGAGCTACGCCCGCCACAGGACAAAATTATATACACTCTGTTTTCATACACCGAAGGCATGGGGTTTGACAATCAAAAATTCAGCCCATCAACCATGGATCTCTTGGGTATGCTTTTTTAAAATCTGTATAAGGTCACCACCATCTGATACCCAACCACAATCCAGAACCCCCTCTTCCCGTCGGGTTGGGGAGAGGGGGCTGCAATAGGAATAATGTTCTGAAAAATCATGCAAAAGACCCCCTCCCTACCCCTCCCCCGCAAGCGGGAGAGGGAATTTTTTCAAAAATTTGAAAGTGCATGGGTATGAGCCAAATGAGAAGATAGCCACAAAGTCATACACGCCCTCGCCTCTTGGGAATGGATCACTTTATTATGACGTATAGTATTTCCACTTTATTCCCGTACTGGCCTGCGAACGGCGCCTAGCGTTGCTCACTTAGATTCACTAGGCATCGCTCCGCTAGGCTTGTTCTCGGCTCAGTACGAAAATAAATTGAAAACACTATAGTGTGACATTCATCACATGGCATGCCATAGCATCTATGGCATGATGTGGGGGTTTTTTTATAGGAGGATTCAAAATGAAAGACGACCCTTGGTGTCTTATCATCTGGGTCCCCATATTGCTGGGGGGTACCCTAGCCGTCCTAGGGCTGGTGATTTACGCACCCGCTCGGGTGACGACCACCCTAGGAGTCTTAGGGTTGGCTATATTGGGAGTGACTTTCCCGATTATCGTCAACCAGCTAGCCCAAAAAATAGGCGATGATTAGCCCCCCCCCTCGGGGGGCTTTGTTTATCCCTGCCGGACTTTATAGCGTGGGTTGGTTTTGTTGATGACGTACACGCGGCCTTTGCGGCGGATGACGCGGCAATCTTTGTGGCGAATTTTCAGGGTTTTCAGGGAGTTAACGACTTTCATAACACACTCTCGCTTGAAACGGTTGGATGGTTTAGGCCACGGCTTTTTTCATGCTCAGGCGGATTTTGCCGCGTTCATCGATGCCCACGACCTTCACGTTGATGATTTGGCCAACACTGAGATAATCCGCCACGTTGTTGACGCGTTCATCGGCAATTTCACTGACATGGACCAGACCATCTTGGTTGCCAATGGTGACAAAGGCCCCAAAGTCCATGAGTTTGGCGACCTTGCCACTGTAAACTGCCCCGATTTCCAGACTGCCCGTGGACATTTTCACCTTTTCAATGGCGGCGTTCAGGGCTTCAGCATTGTTGCTGGCGATAAAGACGGTGCCATCGTCTTTGATGTCAATTTTGGCCTTGGTGGTGTCGCAAATTTCACGGATGTTTTTACCACCAGGGCCGATGAGTTCCCGAATTTTATCCACGGGAATCGTTATCTGGTGCATACGGGGGGCCCAAGGGCTGACCTGCTGCTTAGGGGCGGAGAGGGATGCGTTCATAATTCCCAAAATGTGCATCCGACCCGCTTGGGCTTGCTTCAGGGCCTTTTCCATGATGTCACGGGTGATGGATGTGATTTTGATATCCATCTGAAGAGCCGTAATCCCCTCGGAGGTGCCCGCCACTTTGAAATCCATATCGCCCAAATGGTCTTCATCCCCCAGAATGTCGGAGAGAATGGCCACATCCTTGCCCTCTTTAATCAATCCCATGGCAATACCCGCCACTGAGCGTTTCAACGGCACCCCAGCATCCAGCAAAGACAAGCTGGCCCCACAAACCGTGGCCATGGAAGAGGAACCGTTGGACTCGGTGACTTCAGACACCACACGCAGGGTATAGGGGAAGTCTTCTTTTTTGGGCAACATGGGGTGCAAAGCCCGCCACGCCAATTTTCCATGACCAATTTCACGACGCCCAGGAGCCCCATAACGGCCCGTTTCCCCAACGGAAAAGGGCGGGAAATTGTAATGCAATAGGAAATCTTCACGATATTCCCCGTGCAACGCATCCATAATCTGCTCGTCATCGCCCGTGCCCAAAGTGGCTGCCACAATGGCCTGTGTTTCGCCGCGTGTAAACAACGCGCTGCCGTGAACGCGGGGCAGGAAAGCCGTCTCACACACAATGCCGCGAATGTCATCGCCTTTGCGGCCATCAATACGCACGCCTGTTTCCAGAATGGTGCGGCGGACCAGATCTTTTTCCAGATCTTTGGCCTCATCCATGATGGTGCCCAGCGATTCATGATCGGCCCATTGTTGTTTCAGATCCGCATACACCGCATCAAGGGCGGCGCGGCGGTCCTGTTTAACCTTAATCGCGTAGGCAGATTTGAAGGACGCCGTCAGAGCCTTGGCGGCTTTGTCATCGATGAAGGCTTTTTTGGCTTCAGGGGCAGTGAACAGGGGGGCTTTTTGACGGGCCGCCGCGAAATCCTTAATCATGGCAATGACAGGTTGGAAGGCATCAAAGCCAAACATCACCGCCTGCAACATCAGGGTTTCGCTGAGCTCTTTGGCCTCGGACTCCACCATCAAAACCCCTTCATCCGTTCCTGCCACACACAGGTCTAGGACGGAGTGCTCCAAATCCTTAATGCTGGGGTTTAATACGAATTCATTGTTCACATAACCCACGCGGGCCGCCCCAATGGGGGTCACAAAGGGTAGGCCTGAAGTGGCCAAAGCCGCCGCAGCCCCGATCATCGCAGCAATATCGGCATCCACCGTTTCATCAAAGCTCAGAACCGTACACAAAACTTGCGTGTCTTGGTTGTACCAAGATTCAAAAAGGGGGCGAATGGGACGATCAATCAGACGGGATGTCAAAACCTCTTTTTCGCTGGGCCGGCCTTCACGTTTAAAAAAGCCCCCAGGGATACGACCAGCGGAGAAGGTTTTTTCCGTATAATGAACCGTCAGCGGGAAAAAATCATTTTGCGTGGCAGTGTTTTTATCCGCCACCACAGTACACAGAACCACCGTATCGCCGTAGGTCACCATAACCGCGCCATCGGCCTGACGGGCAATTTTTCCTGTTTCCAAGCGCAGGGTACGCCCTGCCCAGTTGATCTCACGAGAGATTACATCAAATTTCATGTCTTTATCCTAACTTGAAAACAATTAATAACGAAGGCCCAGCTTTTCGATCAGGGCTTTATACTCAGACGCCTGCTTGGATTTCAAATAATCCAAGAGCTTGCGCCGACGCCCCACCATTTTCAGCAAGCCGCGGCGAGAGCTATGGTCTTTTTTGTGAATTTTTAGATGTTCTGTTAATTCATTGATACGCTGGGTAAACAGGGCCACCTGAACGGCGCAAGATCCTGTATTTTTTTCTGATCCCCCAAAATCTTGGATCAATTTCAATCTGTTCTCAGGCGAGAGCGACATCGGAAACCTCTTTGTAAAGTGATAAAAACAAGCGACTCCTTCACGATGATCAACGCATGGTCAACGTGTGAAGGTGATTTCCAAAACCCAGCCCCTGTGCCGAGATGTCGTCCAGCATCCGTGGGCAAGCCTTAAGAAAAATCAAGGCTCTACTTTTCGCAGATCTTTTGGGGTTTGACAAGCGATTTCTTTGACATGTCAAAGCACATGAGAAATTTAGATTTTTCATAGGTCTAGTCTGATTGATACAATGTGATATGATAGATGGCACATATCGCAAGAGTGTTGAACCATGATGGGGCCGTTCCCACGGGGGGAGGAGGTGGCAGGATTTTTTTTGCGTGCTGTTCACCTGTGTGACATATGTTACAGCCACAGCCACAGCCACAGCCACAGCCTATAGTGGGCATCGAACCCTAGCCCGTCAACTCACATCAGTTGACCCTTTGTCGAATCATAGATTCGCTTATCATAATCGAAGGATTGGACAAGGAAAAAGGAGCCTTTCCAAGGGTTTTGAAAAAAATGTCTTATCGTGGATTCGCCGAAGACTGGCGAAATTCACTCGCTGAAAACAGTGCCATGCATCACGCCATGGCAGATCAACAACACACGATCGGTCTTCTACAAACGGAGGTGGATCGCTTACGAGATGAAGTGGCAAAAAAAGATGAAACCATCCGCCGCCTTCAGGCGGAGGTGGATGATTTGAACAAAGAACTGGTTTCACTGCGCGATGAGTGGGACGTGAATGCCATAACTCACCGCCCCCTACAGGAGGGGCCGTAAAAAAAACACCCACCTATGTCAATGGTGGGTGTTTTTTTGTTTTCTCCGTCCCCCCCCTACCCCGTAAACAGGCCGCCATTGATGTGTAGGGTGGTGCCCGTGACATAGCCAGCCTCGCGAGAGGCCAGAAACACCACACCCGCAGCGATGTCATCGGGGGTGCCCATGGTTTTCAGGGGGATTTTGGCCAGAATGGCCTGTGTTTGATCCGCGTTCAGGGCGTGGGTCATATCAGAGGCGATAAAACCCGGGCAGAGGGTATTCACGCAAATCCCACGGGGGGCGACCTCTAGGGCCAAGGCCTTGGCAAAGCCCGCCAGTCCCGCCTTGCTGGCCACATAGTTGGTTTGGCCGGCGTTGCCCGTGGATCCCACCACGGATCCGATCATGAGGATGCGGCCATAGCGGGCCTTCATCATGGGCTTGAGGGCTGCCCGTGATAGGCGCATAACCGCGGTTAGGTTGACGGCCAGAACGGTTTCCCAGTCCTCGTCCGATTGACGCATCAACAGGCCGTCGCGGGTGAGGCCAGCGTTATTCACCAGAATCTCGATCCCCCCGCCCAAAGTCTCCACGGCCTGATCCATCAGAGCTTGGGCCGTGCTGGGCTGGGCCAAATCGGCGGGAATCGCATGGGCACGGGGGCCAAGTTCGGCCTGTAGCGCGTTTAAAGCGTCTTGGTTGCGGCCCGTTAAGACAACATGGGCCCCTTGATGATACAGAGCGCGGGCAATGGCTTGGCCTAGGCCGCCAGAGGCCCCCGTGACAAGGGCGCGTTGGTTGGTGAAATCAAACATGGGGGGACTCCAAAACGGCTAAGGGGTGAAAAGGGGTTAGGACGATGGGGAAGACATGGAGGAAAACGAGGCATTGCCCGAAACGCCCGCCGAGGGTGTCGTGGGAGGAGATGAGGGGGTGGCTGCGGGTGCTTTGGGGGTTGCCCCCAAAAAGCGCCTTAGATCCTTCGCCAGACTGCTGAGACGATGCACGGCAGCGTTGGATTTGACGGCATCCGCAGAATGTTCGAGCAGCACCACGGCCAAACGACCAATGCGGAAACTGACAGCCTGAAGCATTTCATAGAGGGATTTCAGACCCGCAGGGCTTTGGGACAGTTGGGTATTTAACTGTTGGGTATCGATTTGCAAGGATTCGTTATTTTTCTGAAGGCTTTTCACCGTTTCGTGACAGGCCTGTAGGTATCCCGTTAAAACCCCAGTTTCGTGGGCCAAGGTGAGGGAGACTTCATCATACTGTTGGCGGATTTGGGAAAATTGATGGGTGGCTTGCGCCAACGCTTTTTCTGGTTCGTGATAGGATAGGAGGGTTAAATTATGCTGCAACATGGCCACATCCTGACAAAATCCTTGCAAGGCGCGGATGAGATCCTGAAAACGGTCCGTGGCCATGCTCAGGTTATACAGTTTAACGTCCAAACGCTTGGTGTCTTGGTTGTGGCGGCCCATTTTGCGCAAAATCTGGCCGCACAGGGTGGCCATATCCTGATATTCGGTCATCATGTCATGGATGTTCAAGGCAGCTTTTTGGATGCTTTGGCGCGTTTGATCGGCCAATTCCCCCGTTTCCACGGATTTGGCATGGTCAAAGGTTTTGCGGCGCATGAAATCCTCGGTAAATCCAAAGACTTCCTCTAAAAGCAGGGCTAGTTCTTCTGATTTTTCTGTGGGTATGGCCCCAAAAGGTAGGCCAATCCCCACCGTGGGACTCTGGGCCGTCACAGGGGCCACGGCGGGGGTGAGGGTTGAGAGGGAGCGTTTGGCTTCTTCTTCGATTTTCTGATCAATGTGCACGAGCAGGGCCTGAATAGCCCGAGCCAGAACACCGATTTCGTCATGGCGGGCATGGCCGGGGACTTCGGTGCGTTTGCGTGTTAAAAAGGCGTGGCTGGTGTAACTGGTCAAGGCCCGCAGGGGTTTTTCCAACATCCGCTGGATGTAAAAAAAGGCAAAAACGGCCACCCCCACGGAAAAAAGGGCAGAGAGGACCAGCAGCATGGAGACTTTGTTGAACCGTTCAATCAATCGCTCGGACCCCTTGGGCTTCAGGGCGGACCATGACAGTCCCGCGAGGGGATTCATGGCATCCGTATCCAAAAAATCCCCCGTGATGGTGCCTATCAACGTGGTGCGTTCCTGAATGGTCCCTGCCAAGGTTTCAAAGGCCCCGAAAAAGGCGGATATGGTTTTCCCTAGGGCCTCAAGCGAGGGTTTCATCTTTTCGGGGGCATTCTGTTGCATCTGCAACAAACTGTCATCCAGTGTTAAAAAATGTTCCCGAACCAACGCCAAATCCGATGGATTTTCAAAGGCCTGATAGCGCAGCATGGCCAGTTTGGCCTTGGTGAGCACCAACTGGAAATCCAGCAAACGATCCTGTAGGGCCGCATCTTTGGGGCCCAGTTGAGACAGGGCACTTTTGATGGTGTCTTCGAGGTCGGATTGGGGATCTTTGGCATCTTTTTTTGTGGGCACGGGGGGCAGGCGTAAATCCACCTGATCCATGGCTTTCAGGGATTCTACGGATTCCTGAAACGCCGCAAGTTTACTCAGCGCAGCTTGCAGCTTGTCCTGCCAATCGGGATTGCCCGATTGTTTCAGCATGAGCTCTAGGGCGTTTTTGTATTCGGTGTTGCGTTTTTCAAAGGCTTGGTAATCGGCCGCCTTGCGAGAGGCTATGGCTTTTTGCGCGGATTCTTTCAGCAGCGTATAGCGTTGGTGCAAGTGGTTGCCCTGAAAGATATCCACGGCGCGGCCTTCTTCGGTGACAAAATAGCGGTATCCTGAAAGGGACGACCACCCCCACGCCACCACCGCCACAGTGACGAGGGCCAGCACAAACATCACCATGTGCATAGCCACCAGACGTTGGGTCAACGACAAACGTTTTAGAATCATGGGCCCCCATCCTGTTTTTGCCACCATAACCATGTTTGCCATCCATGGCAAGGGTGGACAGACGGAAGACGGAGGACCGAAGACGGAGGACAGAAGGGAATGTCTGTTTTGTGTCCTCTGCCTGAAGAGGATTATGTTTTCAATGTTTACAAAAAGGATACGATTTATGACAAAGACCGATAGACGCACCATCAGTCCCGAAGGTATAGCCTTGGTTAAGGCTTTTGAGGGGTTTTCTGCCGCCCTGTACCGCTGTCCAGCAGGGTATTGGACCATCGGTTATGGTCATCGTGTCAAGGAAGAGGAGGTCCCCCGCTTTGTGCAGGGGATTTCTGAGGCCCAAGGGGAAACCCTGCTGGGGCAGGATTTGGCCACCATAGAAGCCCAGATTCGCCCCCTGTTGCCAGAGACTTTGTCGCAAGGCCAGTGGGATGCTTTGGTGTCTTTTGCCTTTAACGTGGGGGCCGGTCGATTGAAACATTCCACCCTGCGGCAAAAGGTTTTGAGAGGGGACCACACCAGCGCCGCCAAAGAATTGTTGCGCTGGGTATATGCCAAGGGCCAACCCCTATCGGGATTGCGTCGCCGCCGATTGGCGGAGATGCGGCGGTATCAGGTGTAGGGGGTGGGGAAAAGGACATCGCTCTCAGGACATGCAAAGAGAATACCCCACACTGGTTAGGGTGTGGGGTATTCTGAGATGGACACATCTTAGGGCACATCTAAAAACCCTCAATGTGTCATTCCCGCGAAAGCGGGAATCTATACAATAAAAATCAACTATGGATCCCCGCTGGGAGGATGCATTAAACACCATGTCCAATTGGCTTCAAGGCAGCACCTGATTATTTGTTCCTCGAGCCCTTTGATCAGGGCAGAGGGAACTGTTGGGGTCTCGGTCCCCTTCCCCTGTATCATGATCACGAACGCTACAGTATGAGTAGCCCCGAAGAGCTGGCCCCAGATCCCCCGAGAAAAGGTCAGTGGCCCTTGCACGGCGTCGACTAAGACGACGAAATAATCGGAGATAAGCTTCCTAAAACCCTCCCGAAGGGGGCTTGGATCAAATTTTGGGGAAGATTTGATATGGAGGGTGATTACGAGTGTACGTGTAAGCATAAAAACCTCAACAAAAGTGTTTGTGCACACAGGACCCAGTGCGGGGGCGGTAAAAATACAAAAATACCCATGAATACAAAATACCCATGCCATCAATACAATTTTAGCGTAAAATATATCTATATATTCGTCAAGTGTTTTATTTTCCGAAATAGCCGCCTCTCATGGGAATGGATACAGTGTTGGTCTTCGGATCATGTCTGTTGAACACACATCGCCTCGCCTGCCTCGTATCAAGGCAAAGCAGAAGGGGTATACATATTATACATTGATTTACAAAGGATTTTTTATGAACGATACAGATCATTTTCATTTGCCTGATTTTTTAAAAGCCCTGACGCCGTTGGACATGGCGTTGTTGGTGCATGATTGGCGGGTGATGGGGCGGGCCGCGCAGAATCCCCAAGATGGGGATTGGTTTTTGTGGATGATTCTGGCGGGGCGGGGATGGGGGAAAACCCGCACGGGGGCCCAGTGGGTGCATCGCATGGCGTGGAAGCATCGGCAAGCGCGGATTGCCTTGGTTGCCCATACCGCCGCCGATGGGCGCGGGGTGATGGTGGAGGGGGAAAGCGGCCTGCTGGGGTGTGCCCCCCCGTGGTTTCGGCCCCAGTATGAACCGTCAAAGCGATTGCTGACGTGGTCCAACGGGGCGCAGGCGCAGTTGTTTTCGGCGGAGGAGCCCGATCAGCTACGCGGCCCCCAAGCCACCCACGCGTGGTGTGACGAGCTGGCCAAGTGGAAAAACGAGGAAACGTGGGACAATCTGATGTTTGCCCTGCGTTTGGGCAGACGCCCCCAGTGTGTCATCACCACAACGCCGCGCCCCATCCCCCTGTTGCACAAACTGATACAGCGGCCAGATGTGATTGTTTCGCGCGGGCATACCTTTGAAAACCAAAGGAATTTGGCCCCCAGTTTTTTGCAGTATATGAAAGAGCGTTACGAAGGCACCCGTTTGGGGCGGCAAGAGTTGTCTGCGGAAATCCTGCGGGATGTGGCGGGGGCCTTGTGGTCGCGGGCTATGGTGGAAGAGTGCCGTATTGCATCGGTGGATCCCCAGTCCTTGCGCGTTGTGGTGGCGGTGGACCCCGCCACCAGTCACCACGCCAAAAGCGATGAAACGGGGATTGTGGTGGCCGGATGGGACGGAAAACGGGGGTATGTGCTGCAGGATGCCTCGGGCCGTTATAGTCCCGAACAATGGGCGCAAAAGGTTTTGTCGCTGTATGAAAACCACAAAGCGGATCGCATTGTGGCGGAAACCAACCAAGGCGGGGCCATGGTTAGCCAGATTCTACGCACCCATGCCCCCCATTTGCCCATCCAGACCGTTCATGCCAGCAAAGGCAAAACGGCACGGGCCGAACCCATCGCGGCACTGTATGAACAGGGAAAAATCCACCATGTGGGAACCTTTCCCACGCTAGAGGATCAGATGTGCACGTTTACTGGTTTGGGAAAATCCCCTGACCGTCTGGATGCGCTGGTGTGGGCCATCACGGCGCTGGCCTTTCAAAAAGGGCCACGGCCACGGGTGGGATTGGTTTAGAGGGAGGTTTTTTTGGGGGGGTGCCCCCTCCCCCTTTCATGCAGCTTTAACATTTGCCCTCTATCATGAATGTATGAATGCTGGTAATAAAAATAACAAAGAATCCCACCATGACCGATCACGCTCTTGACCCCCAAACGGCCCCTACCCAGCGCAGTGGATACTTGCATTTTTTGGACAACCTTAGCCCCATGCAGCATTATGGCCATGTTCGGGGGGTTTTGGGACTCTCTGTGGAAATCGCAGGCATCAGCGATCACCTGACGGTGGGGGGGCAGTGTTTGATTGAGCGGAGCGGGTTTTCCCCCTTGCGGGCCGAAATTGTAGGTTTTAAAAACGGGGCCGCATTGGCCCAGCCCTTTGGGCATATCGATCATCTCAGCACGGGGACCAAGGTGAAAGTCCTCAGCGGGGCACCAGAACTTTACCCCTCTCCATCATGGAAAGGCCGTATTCTCAATGCCCACGGGGAACCCATTGACCAAAAGGGCCCCTTAACCCACGGGGAGTGGGCCCGCCCTATCAAAGGCACCCCCATCCCTGCCTATCGCCGCAAACGCATGGGGGCGCGGATGGATATGGGCCTAAAGGTTATGAACACGTTTCTGCCCTGTTGCCGTGGCCAGAGGATGGGGATTTTTGCTGGATCTGGTGTGGGCAAATCCACCCTGATGGCCATGCTGGCCCGCTATGCCAAGGCCGACACCATTGTGATTGGCCTGATCGGAGAGCGTGGGCGCGAAGTTCAAGATTTTATTCAAGATGCCCTTGGTGAAGAGGGCCTGAAACGCAGCGTTCTGGTGGTGGCCACATCCGATGAATCGCCCCTGATGCGCCGTCAGGCCGCCTATACCACCATGGCAGTGGCCGAGTATTTTCGGGATAACGGGGATCAGGTGTTGTGCCTGATGGACAGCGTCACCCGCTTTGCCATGGCCCAGCGGGAAATCGGCCTCTCCGTGGGGGAGCCCCCCACCACCAAAGGCTTTCCCCCCACCGTTTTTACAGAATTGCCCAAATTGCTGGAACGTGCAGGCCCTGGGGAAGAGGGGCACGGGGATATCACGGCCATTTTCAGTGTTCTGGTGGATGGGGGCGATATGGACGAGCCCATCGCCGATGCCGTGCGGGGGATTTTGGATGGGCACATTGTGCTTTCGCGGGCCATTGCCGAGCGTGGGCGTTTTCCGTCCATTGATGTGCTGCGCAGTGTTTCCCGATCTTTGCCCAAATGCCATAATGACACAGAAAATGGGTGGTTGCGTACCGCGCGGCAATACATGAGCACCTATCACGATATGGAGGATCTGATTCGCATCGGTGCCTACAAAAAAGGGAGCAATCCCGAGGTGGACAAAGCTATCCTCTACCAAGCCCGCCTAGAAACTTTTTTATCCCAAGGGATCATGGAAACGATTTCTTTAGAAGATAGTTTTAGACTGTTACAGGAAGCCTTAGAATCCTAAGAGGATATTATGAACAGCAGTCTGGAACAGTTAATCCAAATCAGCAAATTCAAAATTGACGAAAAACGCCGCAAAGTTAATACCCTGCGCGATTTTGCAGAGCGCATACAAAACACCCTCATTCAACTGGAAGAGGATATGGACAAAGAAATGGCCATTCAGGACCATGGAACGCCGCCCGTTTTTAAACAAACCTATATCCGCGCCGCCCAAGAGCGCCGCACCAACCTGCTGACCTCATTGCAAAAGGTCGAGGCAGAGATTGAAGGGTTGAACGAGCAGTTACAAGAACTGTTTGCGGAAATGAAACGCTATGAGCTTACGCACCAAAAACGCCAAAAAATCCGCAAAGACACCATAACCCGAAAACAAAATCAGGCTATGGATGAAATTGCCGCCCGCCGCGGTGTGGCTGTCTTCTAAACGTCTTTATCTTTATTGTATTTTCTCTGATATCATTTTTTCAGGATGTGATGATGAAAACATTTTGCCACGATTTTTTTGCCCCCAGTCTTCCCCTGCCCTGCCCCACAAGGAGACGATGGACACCAAACGCCAAACACACCGTGATTCATATCATTGAACAGGGGTACATGACGTTGCCCCAAGCCATTCACCTTTATGGCTTGAGTATGGACGAATTTTTGGGGTGGTTAGGATGGAAGGGCTGCACACAGGCAGGATATAAAAAAATCCATCGCGTGTAAAATCCATTGACGTCACCGCCTTAATAGCATACTTATTTTGTATGGAATTAAAAAAGGGCGGTGTTATCATGTTATCCATGAAGGCCAAGTACGCGCTGCGCGCCCTGATGGTCATGAGCCAAAATGAAAAGAAAATGCTTTCCAGCAAAGTCATTGCTGAGAAAGCCAACGCCCCGTCAAAGTTTTTGGACAATATCCTGCAAGAGCTGCGTCATCACGGCGTGGTGGACAGCAAGCGGGGGATTTTTGGGGGATATTTTCTGGTACAATCGCCAGACAATCTTCATCTGGGAGATATTGTGCGCATGATTGATGGGATGTTGGCGCCAGTGCCTTGTGCCAGTGTGACGGCCTATCGTCGGTGCGATGATTGCGAAGATGAGGCCACCTGCAAAATCCGCCACGTGATGTTGAGCGTGCGGGAGGCGATTTCCAACGTCCTAGATACCGTATCTCTGAAAGCCTTGGCCCAAATGGATTTAAATGCGGGGCCCTTAAAAGGGTTATCGGATCCCTAAGGGTGGGCGAAAGGCTTTGATAACACACTTAAAAAAAACCAACGAGGAGTTTGACTATGCTAAGACTTACCCAGAACCTTTGTCATTGCGAGCGCAGCGAAGCAATCCAGAAATGCCGCCAATGGAAAGACTGGATTGCCACGCCTCCTCCGGAGGCTCGCAATGACGATGTGCGTAAGTCCTATATGCGTTTCTTTTTTATGATGCTGGTCCTGTTGCTGGCCTTTGCAACCCCCAGTGTGGCGGATGAGCCCAAAGAGATTTTGAATGTGTCCTATGATCCCACGCGGGAGTTTTATACGGACTATAACGCCCTGTTTGCCAAACTCTGGAAAGAAAAAACAGGGGAAGATGTGGCGATTAAACAATCCCACGGTGGTTCGGGTAAACAGGCAAGGGCGGTGATAGACGGTTTGCGGGCGGATGTTGTGACGCTGGCTTTGGCCTATGATATTGATGTGATTGCGGAAAAAGGCGGACTGTTGCCGCTGAACTGGCAAGAGCGTTTGCCCCATCACAGCACGCCCTATACCTCCACCATCGTGTTTTTGGTGCGTAAAGGCAACCCCAAGGGGATTAAAGACTGGGGGGATTTGATTCGTCCGGGGGTTCAAGTTATTACCCCCAACCCCAAAACGTCGGGTGGGGCGCGGTGGAATTATCTGGCGGCTTACGGCTATGCCCTGAAGACCTATAATGGGGATGAAGGCAAAGCCAAGGATTTTGTGAAAAAACTGTTTGCCCAAGTGCCTGTTTTGGATACGGGGGCGCGGGGGTCCACCACGACTTTTGTTCAGCGGGGAATCGGGGATGTGTTGTTAACGTGGGAAAACGAGGCGTTTTTGGCCGTGAAAGAGTTTGGTAAGGATCAGTTCGATGTGGTGGCCCCCTCCATCAGCATTGCCGCAGAACCCCCTGTGGCGGTTGTGGATACAGTGGCGGCAAAAAAGGGTACGTTGGCCGTAGCCCAAGCTTATTTAGAGACCCTCTATACGCCAGAAGCCCAGCGTCTGGCCGCCAAGCATTTTTACCGCCCCCGTGATCCTGCCATTGCTAAAGAATTTCAGGGTGTGTTTCCATCCCTGAATTTGATGAGCATTGGGGAGTTTGGAGGTTGGAAAACGGTTCAAAAACAGCATTTTGATGACGATGGAGTCTTTGATCAGATCACAAAGCGCTGATTTATTCTGGTTTGTAATCACACCATGCGGCCAGACCCGAATACACATGGTCTTGGGGGTTGCTTTCTGTGGACCAGCTCTCCAGAAAGTCGCCCCCTTTGCTTTTGGGGCGTCTGTTCTCATCCAAGGGATCGCATTTGACGGTCATGGGATTGCGGACCCCATCACCAGCGATATAAACATCGTCGCGGGAAAAGCTGCTGAACGATTCCCCGATTTCTAGGGGCATATCCCCAACATAGCGGGCCAATAGGGCAATCTCTGCATCACTGTTCATTTTTTTCACCAAAACGGTGCCCATTTGGGAAAGAATTGAGGATGGCAGGCTGGAGGGCACCTGCGTGACAATCCCCAGACTGATGCCGAACTTTCGGCCTTCCATGGCGATTTGTTCCCATAGGCGCTGGGTGATTTTTGAAAAACGGCCGTTGTCCTCCCCCAAATATCGCTGGGCTTCGTCCATCAGCATCAAAACGGGCATCTGCATATCCCGTGCCCACTGTAAAAAATCAAAGACCAGTCTGGTGATGGTAGACACGACAACTTGGGCAATATCCGTCATCATGCCCGATGTGTTAATCAGGGTCAGGGGTTTTCCCGCAACAGGAATGCGCAGCAGATTGGTTAAAATATGGTGAAGATCTTGGTTGGCCCCCATTTTGGGAAACAGAAATTTATAGCGAACATCGCTGCGCACGGATAAAATCCTTTGGCGTATACGGCGCAGAATAGAGACTTTGATGGATTCTCCCAGAGAGCCGAGGCGTTCATCCAGTATCTCGATCACATCGCTCATGCGGTAGGGAACGGGGGAATCCACGGTGATGCGGGCGGTGTCCCTTTCCAGTTGCAGTGCATAGCGTTGGCGGGCTTGGGTGATAATGTCCGATAAGACTTCTTCTTCGGTGTTTAGGGTTGGAGATTGGGGGTCTAGGAAAATGCGGTTGATTTCCTCTGAATTCAACAACCAGAAGGGCAGAACAAAGTTGTCTTGGTTGATGACGTGCGCTTTGCCGTTAAAGGCCGCCTCGTATTCCCCGTGGGGGTCAAACAACAGACAGTGTGCATAAGGCATGGTATCCAAGAGCTTATGGATCAACAGGCAGACTGTGGTGGATTTTCCACTGCCTCTGTTGCCAAAAATCCCAAAATTACCCCCTAAAAAACGGTTGGTTAAAACTTTGGCTGGCACATGATTGGTTTTGCTGATGCTGCCCAAGCTGATGCAGGATTCGTCAATATCCGCAAAGATGCACTGTAAATCATCGTCTGTTGCCAAGATAACATCAGCCCCCATCATAACAGGGGAGGATGTGCCCTTTCTAAAACTGATTTTTCCGCTGGGGGTATAAATAATTTCGCCTTTGGTGAGGATGGTCACGGCCATATCGCCGTTTGCCGTTTTGTCCATGGCCTCTATTTTTATAATCATTCCCAGATGGGCCTTGGTGCCCGATTCCAAGATGACAAAAAGTCCTGTGGTTAAAGGAAGATCGTCGCTGATGGCAAGCACAGCGGTTAAATGGTTGCCACTCATGGCCACGATATGGCCGATATTTTTAACCATAGTATCCGAAAAAAAGGTTTTCATTGTGAGCATCGTCATCATAACAGATTTTGAGAAGGATGAGAGATGTTTTAGCCTAAGTCAAAAGGGTTAAAAAAAAGAAAGGGCGCCCCTATTAACCCCCAAATGCACGCCCGATGTGCCATGTCCATGAAATCCAGATCACCGCTTTCCTAGAGATGATCTGGTTATTAGAGGTGCCCAGACGTAAATTGAAACGGTTTTTTGGGGAGGGCATGCTGCTCTCTTTTTTTGCATCTCGCGTTTCCTTGTGATACAATAGCGGCCCTTGTGCCCTTTTTAAACAAAGGTTTGGCTTGTTATGCTTGATACGTCTTCCGATGCCTCGTTCTTTCCTGATGCCAATGGGGCTGAAACGGTCTTAAAGGTCTTGGTGGATCATGGGGTGGAGGTGATTTTTGGCTATCCCGGCGGCGCCGTTCTGCCCATTTATGATGCCCTGTTCAAACAGGACCGCATCCGCCATATCTTGGTGCGTCATGAACAGGCGGCGGTCCACGCGGCAGAGGGATACGCACGGTCCACGGGAAAACTGGGGGTGGTTTTGGTGACTTCGGGCCCTGGAGCCACCAACGCAGTGACGGGATTAACCGATGCCTTGATGGACAGTGTGCCAGTGCTCTGCATTACGGGACAGGTGCCCACCTTTTTGATTGGGACCGATGCCTTTCAAGAGGCTGACACCACAGGCATAACCCGCGCCTGTACCAAACACAATTATTTGGTCAAAGACCCCAACCAGATTGCCCGCGTCCTGCACGAGGCTATTTATGTGGCCACCCATGGACGCCCAGGTCCAGTGGTGGTGGATTTGCCCAAGGATATCCAGTTTGCCCCTGCGGCCTATGTGCACAAGAAAAACGCCAAACCCAAAAGCTATAGCCCCACCCTGCGGGCTCCGCGCAGGGATATTGAGGCGGCGGCGGAAATGCTGGCGGCCAGCACCCGCCCCATTTTATACGGGGGGGGCGGCATTATCAATTCGGGGCCACGGGCATCGGATTTGGTGCGGACCTTTGTTCGGGAAACGGGTATGCCCTGTACCCTGACCCTGATGGGGCTGGGGGCGTATCCTGCGGGGGATCCCCAGTTTTTGGGGATGCTGGGGATGCATGGCACGTACGAGGCCAACATGGCCATGCATGACTGTGACGTCATGCTGGCGTGCGGATCCCGCTTTGATGATCGGGTGACGGGCCGCGTGGCGGCGTTTTCCCCGAAATCCAAAAAGATTCATATTGATATTGATGCGTCTTCTATCAACAAAAACGTCATGGTTCACCGCCCCATTATCGGGGATGTGGCCCATGTGATGGAGGATTTTCTGGATATCTGGCACCAGCGGAATTATAAACTCTCGCTGGATGCATGGTGGATGCAGATTGCCCAGTGGCGGGAGAAAAAATCCCTCGCCTTTACCCAAAACGGCAGCGTGATTAAACCCCAATATGCCATTTCCCGCCTGTGCGCCTTAACAGAGGACCACGAAACCTATATCACCACCGAAGTCGGCCAGCACCAGATGTGGGCCGCCCAACATTATGATTTTAAACACCCCAACCGCTGGATGACCTCGGGCGGGCTGGGCACTATGGGGTATGGACTGCCGGCGGCCATGGGGGTTCAGATT
>CANGYP010000021.1 GCA_947458235.1 Alphaproteobacteria bacterium | reverse complement strand
AGCGCGGCTTCCGCTTACGCTCCAGCCCTTGACCCAGTCCCAAACCCGCCTACCTGCCATCAACCATAAAACAATCCATCATTCCAATCCCTGATGAAGTGTTGCACTTCGTTTTGGAAACCGCCTTTTCACCCCCTCCTGCACCTCATGAAACACACTTTTGGCGGGGGTGCGGGCGATGAAGAGTTTTTGATCGGGACGGATTTTGTATTGATTCGGGCGGTGTTTGGTGAGGTGCATGATTTTATCGGGATTTGGCGGGGTGTTTTGGTGAAAGGCCACCAGCAGTCCGCGTGGTCCCACATCGATGCTGGTGATGCGGGCGGTTAGGCACAAGTGTTTCAGCAGGATGATTTTCAGCAGATTATCGGCCTCTGGCGGCAGCGGCCCAAAGCGATCCCGCAGCTCGGTTTTAAACGCCACCACATCATCACGGGTTTTTAGGGATGAGGCGCGGCGGTACAACTGCATACGAACCTCCAGATCCTTCACATAATCTGGGGGCAGCAGGACGGATACCCCTAGGTTTAACGTGGGGGTCCATGCCCCTTCGGTCAGGGTGGTGTCCCCCCGTTTGGCGGCCTCGATGGCCTCGCGCAGCATCTGTTGGTATAGCTCAGCGCCTACTTCGCGGATGTGGCCAGATTGTTCCTCGCCCAAAATGTTGCCCGCCCCGCGCAGGTCCATATCGTGGCTGGCCAAGGTAAACCCCGCCCCCAAGTGATCCAAGGTTTGCATGATTTCCAAACGTTTCTGGGTGGTGCTGGCGACCTTCATACCAGCGGGCATGGTGAAATAGGCATAGCCCTGCCGCCCCGATCGTCCCACCCGACCCCGCAGTTGGTACAGCTGGGCCAGTCCAAACAGATGGGCGCGGTGGATAATCAAGGTGTTGGCCCGCGGGATATCAATCCCCGATTCAATGATGTGGGTGGAGAGCAAAAGGTCATACTGGTAATCCGTAAAATCCTGCATGATGGTATCCAAATCCGCCGCTGGCATTTGCCCATGGGCGACGGCCAAGCGGGCTTGGGGGACGAGGGATTGGATATAGTCGGCTTGCTGGGCCAAATCTTCGATACGGGGGCAGACATAGAAAATTTGCCCCTCGCGGGAGAGTTCCCGCAACAAAGCCTCCCGCAGGGTCACATCGTCCTGATGCAACACAAAGGTTTTAATGGCCAAGCGGTCCACCGGCGGCGTGGCAATCAGGGACAGATCAAAAGTACCTGATAAGGCCAGCTGCAACGTGCGGGGAATGGGGGTGGCACTCAGGGCCAGATAATGGACATTGGCCTTGAGTGCTTTGAGTTTTTCCTTTTGCTTCACGCCAAAGCAATGTTCTTCATCGACAATGACGAGCCCCAAATTTTTAAACCCAATGGTGCTGCCCAGCAGGGCGTGGGTTCCCACGACAATATCCACGGTGCCGTTTTTTAGGCCCTCTTTGGTAGTGGCGGCCTCCTTGGGGGAGACAAAACGCGACAAATGCCCGATGTTCAGGGGCAAAGCGGCAAAACGATCCGCAAAGGTTTTGCTGTGTTGCCGCGCCAACAAGGTGGTGGGCACAATCACGGCCACCTGAACCCCGCTGCTGGCGGCCACGAAGGCGGCCCGCATGGCGACCTCGGTTTTGCCAAAGCCCACATCCCCGCACAGCAGGCGGTCCATGGCGCGGCCTTTGGCCAGATCCTCTAAAATCTCTGCCGTGGCATTCAGCTGGTCATCGGTTTCGGCATAGGGAAAACGGGCCGCAAACAGGGCGTACCCATCCGCATCGGGCACCAAAACGGGGGCGGTATTCAGGGCCCGCGCGGCGGCGATTTTCAGCAGCTCCTCCGCCATATCCCGCAGACGTTTTTTCAGGCGGGCTTTGCGGTTTTGCCACCCGGCCGCGCCCAAGCGATCCAGCGTCACAACCGTATCCGCATCCCCATAACGGGACAACACATTGCTGTTTTCCGCGGGAACATACAATTTATCCCCGCCGTGATAGGATACGACCACACAATCGTGGCGGGTGCCCTCCACCGTGACGGTTTCCAGTCCCTCGAACTTGCCGATGCCGTGGTCTTCGTGGACCAGATAATCCCCGATATCCATGACGCTGGTGTCCAGCAGCACGGCTTCGGCGGTTTTGCGTTTGGGGGTGGCGCGGACCTTTTCCCCGAACAGGTCTTCCTCGGTCACCACCACAAAATCATCGGTTTCAAAGCCCCCCCGCAGCGGCCCCACCACCAGATTGATGATGCGGCCCTGTTGGTTGGCTGCCTGCGCCCATGTGTCGTGACGAAAGACGGGTTGGGGGTACTGGTGTTTAAACAGGACCTCGATCCGATCCGCGCTGGTGGTGTCCAATGCCGTGACAATCACGCGCTTCTTCCCCGCCAGCAAGGGAGCTAGGGGTACCGTGATGGGGCTGTGTGTTTTCAAGGACGTCATGATGCACTTTACCCCAACCCTACGAACAAGGACAAGGGGGCAAGATGACAGGGGCAAAGGCGTCACCATGCAAACCCATGCTTGAGATACGGGGAACGAGAGACCTCAAACCCGCAGCCCTTCCAAAGCCAAAAGGGCCCGCTTTCGGCTCTCCCCCCATCGATAGCCACCCATGCCACCCGCACGGGGCACAACACGATGGCAGGGCACGATAATAGCGCAGGGGTTGGCGGCACAGGCTTGTGCCACAGCACGCACAGCGTGCCCATACCCAATGATGGCGGCAACCTCGCCGTAGGTGCGGACCTCCCCCGCTGGAATGCTTGTTAAGGCCCGCCACACCTGATGCTGCAAAGATGTGGCCTCAGGCACGGTATAGGGCAATTTTGGCCACGGACCCCGTTGTTCTAAAAACGCTTTTAGCCCATCAATCCACAGAACCTGATCTTCGGTTTCATATGTGGGGATGATTTCATGGCCCACCAAGGGCGCGTCTTCAAACACAACCTTTTGAAAACCCCATGGCCCCCAGTGAAATTTTAAAGGACCCAAGAAAGTCGAGATTACACCCGATCCCATCAAGATCCCTGTTTTTTTTCAAAAAATGTGTACGACAGTGTGATGCTGGTGACATCGTCCATGAAGGGGTCTTTGAAAATCGCAGGGTCTACATAAAAACTCACGGGAAAGCGTTTGGTGTCACCAACTTGAATCTTTTGTTCTTTAAAGCAAAAACACTGAACTTTGTGAAAATACTTCCCTGCTTTTAAGGGCGTCACATTAAAGGTAGCCGTCCCGACAATGGGGGCTTGACCCACGTTTTTGGCCTGATAGTAAATCAGAAATGGACGGCCTGCGTGAACAGATATATTGCGGTCTTCTGGATGAAATTGCCAAGGCAAATGGGGATCCACATCGGCGTTGAATTCGATCCTGAAAGGGCGGCCAAGATCTTTGGGGGTGCTGTTCGTCATGGCTTGGGGAAGCAGGGGAGCCTGAGATCCCACTTTAGGCGTCCCCCCAAAGCCCGTCACTTGGCAAAACAAGCGATACAGGGGCACAGACGCAAAGGCCAAAGCCACCATCAAGGCCACCAAGACAACCAAAGGTGCCACAGTGCGTGCGTATTTAGCCGCCATAACCCATCCGATGCAGGGTGACCCAATAAAACAGGAGCACCAGCAGAATTAAAAGAATCAGAACCGCACGATTTTTGCGGCGTGTTTGCAGGTCTGGAACCATAAACGCTTGCATCCTTACACAGAAAAAGACTATAAAGGATTCTCTATGGCATTGTAAAGTGTGATTATGTCCGTCCTTAACCGCAGCGTGCGCACTTGGTTTTTATGGGAATTGGTTCAGGGTATGGCCCTGTCTTTGTCCTATTTTTTTAAACCCAAAGTGACTCTGAGTTACCCCCATGAAAAGGGCCCTCTGAGTCCCCGTTTTCGGGGGGAACATGCCCTGCGTCGCTACGATAACGGCGAAGAGCGCTGTATTGCCTGCAAATTGTGCGAGGCCATCTGTCCCGCCCAAGCCATCACCATCGAGGCCGAGCCCCGCCCCGATGGCAGCCGCCGCACCACACGGTACGATATTGACATGACCAAGTGCATTTATTGCGGCTTTTGCCAAGAAGCCTGTCCCGTGGATGCCATTGTTGAGGGTCCCAATTTTGAATTTGCCGTGGAAACACGGGAAGAGCTTTATTACACCAAAGACAAATTGTTGGACAATGGCGACCGGTGGGAAGAGCAGATTCGCAGAAATCTAGCTGCCAACGCTGCCTCTTAACCCATAGCCATGAGGGTGTTGTGGCTGGAACGTCGTCCCTTTTACCTGCCACGCTCCTGACGGGGCACCTGAGCATCATTTTGGTGCGCCCCCAGATGGGGGAAAACATTGGCATGGCCATACGCGCCATGGTCAATTGCGGGTTAACGTCCTTGCGGTTGGTGGCCCCGCGGGATGGGTGGCCCAGCGACAGCGCCCAAAGCGCCAGCGCAGGAGGCTTGGATCATGTGGTTGTGTCTGTTTTTCCAACCTTAGCAGAGGCCATTGCGGATCTATCTTTTGTCGTGGCCACCACGGCCCGTCCCCGCACCTTGGCCAAACCCGCTCTCAGTCACCCCGAGGCCTGTGATATACTGACCACCAAAGCCACGCATCGCCCCGTGGGGCTTCTGTTTGGCCCAGAAAAAGCGGGATTAACCAACGATGATGTGGCACTGGCCGATGCCACTGTGACGTTAGATTTAAACCCCGCGTTTGCGTCATTGAATTTGGCTCAGGCCGTGTTGGTGTTCGCCTTTGCCCTTTGGAATCTTCGGGAGGCTCCCCCTGCCCCAGAGACACCCCATACCCCTGCTCCCAAAAAAGAATGGCTGTATTTTTTTGATATGTGGGAACCCGTGTTAGTCCAAACAGGCTTTTTACATCTGCCAGAAAAGCGGGATTTGATGATCCGTAATCTGCGCACCATGTTGATGCGTGGACAGTTTTCACATCAGGAACTCCAGACGCTGCATGGGGTCTTTCGGTCCTTGCTGATGGCGGATGGGAAAGCATGCTCTTTGAACCAAAAAGAGCCCAAGTAATGCCCTAAAGGCCTCTCCCGTCGAATTGGTATTGCGCGGCCTTTTCTCTCTATTCAGGCCATCGCCAAGCGAATCCAGACAGGGGTATGATCCGAAGGTTTTGGCCAGCTCCGCGGTGTGGTGTCGATTCCTGCATCCAACAGGCGATCTGTGGCTTGACTGCTGGTTAAGAGGTAATCAATACGTAGCCCTTCGTTGCGATTATAGCGTCCTGCACGGTAGTCCCACCAGCTATACAAAACATCCGTAGGGTATTTTAGGCGCAGTGCGTCATGATATCCATGATGCAAAAGCGTTCGAAATTTTGCCCGTTCCGCATGGGAAAACAGAAGGCGATCTCTCCATGCGTTGGGATCATAAACATCCACAGGCTCATGCGCGACATTAAAATCACCCCCGACAATCACGGGCAGGCCATCGTATAGCATGCCCTGCATACGCTCTTGCAGGGCATCAAAAAACGTCATTTTTTGGGTAAACTTGGGGGATGTGAGAGCTTCGCCATTGGGGACATAGACAGAGGCCACCTTAATGTTGGCCGTTAACACCTCAAGATAGCGGGCTTGGGATTGACCCGCTAAGCTCCGACACAGGGTCTCTATGGGGGATTTGGAGAGAATAGCCACCCCATTGTAACTTTTTTCCCCCACCACGGCCACATTATAGGGGGTTGTTTCAAAAGCAAGATGGGGAAAGGTTTCTTCGGTACACTTGGTTTCTTGCAGCAGCACAATATCTGGCTGAAAGGTATGCATCCACGTCATCAGGTGCGCCATACGCGCTTTGATAGAGTTCACATTCCAAGAGGCAATCAGCAAAGCCATGCGTTGACTATAAAGACAAGAGCCTGCCGAAGTCCAGTCCCGAGTACAAATGTGCCGCCTCCCGTTCTCCCCTTTATCGGGGCGCATGATCCAAGCCAGCAAGCAGCTTTTCCGCCAGCCCCACGTCTTCCGCCACCACCACCGTGGCCCCTAGGGCATACAGATCATCGATGGCTTCTTTGTTGTGGGCCCGCACAATCAGGGGCAGGGTAGGGTGATGGCGATGAATCGTGCCAACCACATCCCGCGTCAGAGGCAGGGAGTCCACCGCCAGAATAATAGCACTGGCCCCCGAGGCCACCGCATGATGCACATGCTGAATGTTGCGAATGTCCCCGTAAAAGGCAGACAAACCCTCTTTTTGGGCATGATGAACGGCGATCATACGGCGATCCATGGCCAAATGGGGGCGATGGTTATCTTTTAGGGCTTGGGCGATGCACTGCCCCACCCGTCCCAGACCCACCACCAGCACAAAAGGGGTTGAAGGATGGTGGGCCGTCCCCTCAGGCCCATCAGGATCAAGAAGGGCCCGCACCCGTGGCGCCCAATGAAACACAAAGGGCGAAGTCACCATGGATAAAGCCACCACCAGCAAGAAAAACTGCCCATCCGCTGCACTCAGCAGGCCCCCTGCTATCATCATACCGAGAAGGACAAAAGCAAACTCCCCCGCTTGGGCCAAAATCAACGCCCCTTCCACCGCCATGCCACGGGCAATCCCCCACACGCGGGCCAGCGGATAAAACACCAAAGCCTTGATCAAAAAAAGACCCATCACCGATGCCGCCAGCCACAGGGGATGATCCAACACGGCGCGGACATCAATGGCCATGCCCACAGACAGGAAAAAAATCCCCAGCAAAAGGCCCTTCAATGGCTCTAAAATCACATGGACTTCGTGGCGATAGGCCGTTTCTGCCACCACAAGGCCTGCCAAAAAGGCCCCCAGCGCGGGGGACAAGCCAGCTTTGTGCGTGATTAACGCAGCGGCCGAAACACTCAGCAGCACAAAGGCCATCAACCATTCACTGTTACGGGCGGCGGCAACACTGTGCATCAGGGGGCGCAGCAGCCACCGCCCCAAAATCACCATCCCCACCAAAACCAAGCCCGCCCCCAGCAGGGACTCCACGATCAACTGTCCCAAACCCCCCTGATTATCGGTCCCCAACGTCAAGGTCCCCACCAGAATCAACAGAGGCACCACCGCCAAATCCTGCATCAACAACACAGAAAAACACATCACCCCCAACGGTCTGGCCGTCACGTTGTTTTCCCCCATGGTTTGCATGACCATAGCTGTTGAGGATAACGCCAAACACACCCCCAATAACACCGCTGTGGGGGGGGGATGGCCAAACAGAATGGCCACCCCGCCAATGACGGCGCCAGTGACCAGAATCTGGCTGTTGCCCAATCCCAAAACCATGCGTCGCATATCCCGCAAGCGATCCAGCGACAGCTCCAGCCCGATCATAAACAGCAGGGCCATAATCCCCAGCTCCGCCAGCAATGACATAACGTTGCCTTGATGTAGGGCTATCCCTGATAGATCCTCTGGCATCAATCGAATCAATCCGTTGGGGCTCAGCAGAACCCCCGCCAGAACATATCCCAACGTGGTGGGGATACGCAATTTCTGAAACACTGGCACCGCCACCCCCGCCACCATAAAGACTATGGCCGCACTGGATAAAAACGGCGAAAGCGTATCGTTGGTCACCATCAGGGATGAAAAAACAAGGGGAAAGATCCGTCCCCACTATACCCACGGCTTTGGTTATGGGGTCAACAAAAAAAGCCCCGCTCTTTTTGCAAAGAGCGGGGCAAGGTGGGCTCCATCATCTGAGCCTTATCCCTGCAACATCTGCAGGAATAACTCGGGAATCCTGTTGGCCTGCGCCGACATGGACGCGGCAGCTTGAGACAGGGTCTGTTTCGATGTGAGAATGGTCACTTCCGCCCCAAAATCCACATCGGTAAAGGTGGCACGAGAGGCCTTCGTGTTTTCCAAGGTAATCTGGGCATTCTGAATCACAAAGCCCATCCGCGACTGAATGGCCCCCAACTCCGCTTGGGCCCGTCCCACACGGTCAATGGCGATGTCAATTTTGGCGGAGGCAATTTTGCCTTTTTCGGCGGTTTCGACATTCATCCCTTTGATACCCAAACTTTCGGTGTTCATGGCTACAAAGTTAACCGTGATCAAATCATCGGCCTCAATCCCCACCTGAAAATCCATACTGGTCACGGTTCCGGGGTCAATGGTAAAGACAAGGGCATCCAAATCTTGGCCGGGGAGGGGAATGCCTGCTAATCCATTGGGGTCCACGCCATTTTGCAAACGGGCCACGGCCTCTTTGTTCATTTGTAACACCAAACCGTTGGTAAAGTTGATGTTGTATTCGTCTTGGGTGCCAGACCATACTTGATCCAGATTGTCTAAATCGCGGGTGTAAACTGTTCCGTTTTCGTGTTCCAAATACAGTGTGGTTTTGTTGTTGGTGCTGTCATAGCGGGATGTCAGGGTGTAGGTTCCCACTTCCGCAGACCCCGTGGCTTTAATCACATCGTTGATGGATGTCGCGGTGGAGGATGTGTTCAGGGCATTGATAATCGTATCTTGACCTGCCCGTTTGGCTGTAAAATTCACAGGGGGATTGGCTGCCCCTGATACCAAATTAAATACTGTATCCAAATCTGCCTGCAAGCCCGCTGCCGTGACAGGTGGAAAGGTGGCGTTTGTGGTTAATTGAAAACTGTTTTGTGGATTGGTGGTGCTGGTTAATAAAATCACAGACCCCGAAGATGCATTGTTGGCCACAATCCCTTGAAAGGTTTGATTGCCCACATCCACAGCCACCTGAAACAACCCTGTGGACCCAATGTCTTGAACGCGAACATCGGCAACGGTCCCTTCCACTCGACCTCGTGTCAGGCTGTTGGTGATGGGGGTAGCGGAAAAATAGGTCCCTGCGGCGGCGGTGGAATAGCCAGCGGGAATGCTGCTGGCGTCGAAAACAACGTTGGTTCCTGATCCCACCCCAAAGATGGTTCGTAAGTTGCTTTGAACAGTGCCACTTTGATCTGTGTTCACATCCACAAGGGCATTTGTGGTCAGGGTAATGGAGTTTGCCGCATTGGTTGTGCTGACCAACGTAAGAGTTCCACCAGCAGCAATATCTGTGGTTCTTTCGGCCCGAAAGGTTTGGGAGCCGATATCTATCTCGACGGTGAGGGTATCCGTAGGAAGCGATGTCCATGCAGAACGCACATCGTGTACAGGCCCATCGACGAATCCCGATACATCTAAGGCAATATTCGTTTCATCGAACACGTTGCCTGGGCCTACAATGGCGTTTAGTGTTGTCGTTGTGGGGCTAGAATCCGCCGCAAACGGGTTTTTCGGCGTAATCCCCCGATCTCCCCCATCAAACAGGTTGATCCCATTCCAGTTTGTTTGTTTCACGGTGGCATCGATTTGTTCCACCAACTGGGTAAATTCTTGTTGGACGATCTGGCGTTCGTTGATGCTCAGGGTGCCGTTGACAACCTGTGTGGCCAGCACTTTCAGACGCAGCAGAATTTGGCTGATTTGATCCAGCGCCCCGTTGGCCACCTGCAACGTAGAGGCCCCTTGGGATGCGTTACGAATGGCCTGATCCAAGGCCCCCTCGTCCGCCCGTAGTTTGTTGGAAATGGCCAAACCGGCGGCATCGTCCGAGGCCTGAACAATCCTCAAGCCCGAAGACAAACGGGAAATCGACTGAGACGTATCGCTGACGTTTTTGTTCAAATAACGGTTGGATGTCAACGACGCCACGTTGGTTGAAACGGTGATCTGGACCATAGCATGTTTCCTTTGTCTTTGGGTCTTCCCTAGATGTTTTGCCCTTTCTTTACATGAAAAGGCTTGTCAGGGATGATGCAAAGGGCGTGCCAAATCCTCACTCAAGGATACGCCGCCAACGTCTGTAGTCCCAACGTGGGGTCCAGCCCAAAGCGGATGTTGGCGTTTTGAACGGCCTGACCCGCGGCCCCTTTGCCCAAGTTATCAATCACCGACACCAAAATCACATCCCCCTTATGATACCCTGCAAAGGCCCCCAAGTGGCAACGGTTGGTGCCAGAGACATATTTTGTGGCCAGATGCTCTGCCTTGTGGGTCACATGGACAAAGGGGGCATCGTTATAAGCCTCTTCTAGGGTTTTTTGAATCGCCCCCAAATCCCCCCCGCGCACATAGAGGGTGGCCAGCATCCCCCGCACCATAGGCACCAGATGGGGCGTAAACGTCAAACGGATAGATTGTCCCGCCGCCGCCTGACATTCCTGCATAATTTCTGGATAATGGCGATGGTGCCCCAGACCATAGGCGGAAAAATTTTCCATACGCTCTGCCCCCAGCAGGGTGACATTGGCCTTGCGCCCTGCGCCGCTGATGCCCGATTTGGCATCAATGATAATGTCTGTATCCACCAACCCTTGCCGCAACAGGGGGATCAAAGGCAGCAAACTGGCTGTGGGATAACACCCTGGGTTGGCAATCAGGCGGGCGGTGCGAATGTCGTCTGCATACCATTCTGACAATCCATACACCGCCTCTTTCTGTAAAACCTTGGCCAGATGGGGTCCATACCACTGTTCGTAGGTGGCCACATCCCGCAGACGAAAATCCGCCGATAAATCCACAATGACACAGGATGTGGGCAAAGACGCCATCATGGCCTGCCCCGCCGCATGGGGCAGACAGGAAAACACCACGTCAATATCATCAAACGCAACATCCCCCATCTTCACCAGTGTCAGGGGGGATCCCAGATGGGGAAAAACATCCCCCAGCGATGCCCCCGCATGGCTTTCCCCCGTTACGGCCACAACGTGAAAGGCAGGATGGGGCAGCAAAAAGCGCAAAACCTCCGCCCCCGTATAACCACTACCCCCCAGAACAACAGCGCGTAGGGGTTTTGCGGGGATCGAAAACGTCATAAGGGAACTCCCAAAGTTATGGCAACAACACATCCCAACCTAGCAAGGCCATTTTCTGGGAACAAGGGGGAGGCTGTAAAATCTCTCACATAGGGAAAAATCCTGTATAAGGGACATGCTAATGCTCTGGCTGCAGGCCCCCACCTGCGCCCCGAGACGCTATTGATCCTAAACTTAAGAAAGGCACACCGATGAAAAAATCCTGTATTCTTCTGCTGATGATCATGATGGGGATTCAGGGGGGGCTGTGGGGGGCCATGGCCTCTGAAGATGACACCCACGATATCCTAACCGTCTCTGGCACTGGAGAGATCAACGTGGCCGCCAACGTGGCTGTCATTGCCTTGGCGATTGAAACCACCGCCAAAACCACTGCATCTGCCCAAACCGAAGCAGCCAAAAAAACCAATGCCGTTGTGGATTTTCTGAAGGCCCAGCAGGTGAAAACCCTGCACAGCACACACATCACCCTGAACCCAGACTATCGTTATGATCAGGGCAAAAACACATTGGTGGGGTATCGGGCGGTACAGGCCTTGTCCTTTGAAACAACCGCCCAACAGGCTGGACGTCTGATGGACCAAGCCGTGGCCAAGGGTGCCACGCGGGTGGATTCTGTGACCTTTCAGGCCGATGATGCCAGTCGTCAAAGGGCCGAGGCCGAGGCCCTGAGCCGCGCCGCCCACAACGCCCGCGCCAAGGCCAAAACTGTTTTAGAGGCCTTGGGCCTGACGTGGCAAAAAATCGCCTTTATTCGGGTGGATCCCATAGCCGCCCTTCAACCCATGCCCAGACCCTTTGCCATGCGGGCCATGAGTGCGGAGGCAGGCCAGCCCGCCACCCCATCCCCCACTTTGGGCGGGGAAGATACGGTGCGGGTGTCGGTGGAAATGGGGGTTGTCTATCGGTAACCCATAAAATTTACCTGTCAAAGCTACCTTGCAAGGCCCTATGCCCTACAAAGGGACGGCGGTGGGGATGGGTACGATAAAACTTCACCATTATGGCACCTTGATGGGCAAAGGGGATGGGGTTTTTTGGGGGCTGTTTTTTTCTGTGTTTTTTTCTTGCATACCAAAGATGTTCTGTGTTAAGAGCCCAGCATTTGACATGTTGGACATATTCTTGTATGCGTCGTTTTGCCCTTTTTACTCTCAGTCTTATTCTTGGTGTTCAATCGGTGATTGGGGCGGGGGCTATGGCGGCCTCGGCCTCTTTTGCGATGAACTCAACGGGATCGACCGCTGGCCCCGTGCCCAAAAAAGGCAAAAAGGTTAATGCTAAAGCGGTTGATCCAGAATCCCCTTCCTCTAACGAAGACTTAACCGCCGCAAAATCCGGCAATCTTGCAGGACAGGCCCTGCCCTATTACCTGTTGGGTGGTTTGGCCGCAGGGGGGATTATTGCCGCAGGAGGCGGCGGCGGCGGTGGCAGTGGCAGTACCCCTGCGCCCGTAACCCCAACGCCGCCCCCAACCCCAACGCCAAATCCCACACCCCCCAGCAGTTTTGAAACGCCAGAATATCTGAACCAATACGGCTTAGGCACAATCAAGGCCTCCTCTGCCTACGCCCGTGGCTATACGGGTATGGGGAGCGTTGTGGCGGTTTTGGATGGGGGGTTTAAGCCCTATGATCTGGGGACTGATACCAATCCTCCCTTTGGGAATTTTGTTCAGGGATATGATTTTGTCACCAACGACACAAACCCTTTTGTGCCCGCTGACAGTGATGAGCATGCCACAAGGGTCTCTAGGGTCATTGCAGGGCTCAAAAACGGCCTTGATGGGCATGGTGTGGCCTATAACGCGAAAATCATGCCGCTTCGGATTTTTAGCAATGGCTCAGGCAGCTTACTGACAGCCGCGCCAGCTCTTGATTATGCAAAAAATAGTGCCTCTGTGGATGTCATTAACCTGAGTTTTGGGTCACTGAATAGAATTCCAACAGGAACAGGGTTTTATTATGGGGCTCCTTTGGCCAGCAAAGATCTGGCGAATTTGCCCAGCTCTTATATCGGGGCCTTGGCCAACGCAGAGGCGGCCAATAAAGTCATTGTTTTTGCCGCTGGAAATGATGGATTCAATTCTGAAACAGGGAGGATCGCTTATTACAGTAACCAGAATTTCGATGCTCCTGTTCAAGGTTCTGTTACATATGAAGAGTTTTTAGCAAGCACGGGTGTTTCTGCCGCTGATTATAGAGAAAACCAATCCACCCTTGATGCACGATTGCCCTTGGTTGCTGGTACAGGGGTCGGAACGGGAACTTGGCTCAATGTTATTGCCACCGATCAAAACAATGTGATTGCGGATTTCAGTAACGGCTGCGGGGACACAAAAAATTTCTGTCTGGCGGCCCCTGGGGTTGATATTACCGATGCAGGAGTAAACGGCACCTCCTTCGCCGCGCCCCATGTTTCTGGGGCTGTGGCGGTGTTGATGGGTGCGTTTCCCAATTTGACGCCGGAGCAGGTGGTGACGCTGCTTTTGGACACCGCCACGGATTTGGGGGCTGCGGATGTGGATGATGTTTACGGTCATGGGTTGGTGAATTTGGACGAGGCCACCAAGCCCCAGGGCACAACCACTGTCGCCACCGCCAGCGGCTTGACGGCGCCAGTGCCTTCGGGGTTGTTATCTTCGGCCTTTGGGGACAGTTTGCAGGCGGGCAGTGTGGCCTTTTTGGATAGCTATGGGCGGGTGTACAATGCCCCCGTCAACAGTCTGGTCACAGAGATCAACCCTGCGGATTTGACGGATAAATTCGGGGCGTTGTGGCAGTCAGCCTCGGCCTTTGCCGCCCGTGATGATCGGGGGCAGGCGGGCAGCATTTACAACTGGTCCGCATCGTCCGATAAACGTGATGATACCGTGGGTGTAGCGGCGTCCTCTTTGGGATACATCAAGGGCGGCGGCGTATCGCCCCTGTTTGCCTATCAAAGCAGCGACACATTACGGGCGGGTTTTGCCATGAATCCCGCGGTGTATGCCGATCAAGATGCCAATCGGATGCAAATCAGCGTGCCAGTGTCCCCAACCTCTGCCCTGCGGGTGGGGTCGGCGTTTTCTAAAAATTACAGCGCGGAAGGGTCCGTGCCGATCGTGAATGACAACAAAACCATGGGGTATGATCTGGAATATGCGCAGCGCATTGCCGATGATCTGGACGTGGCGGCCTTTACGGGCGTGATGCGGGAAAAGGGGCAGGTTCTGGGGGCTTTGTTCAACGGCGCGTTTGAGGTCGATGCCACCAACACCACCTTTGCGGGGATCAGTGCCACCTACAGCCTGACACCGTCCACCTTTTTAACAGGAAATTACATGTACGCCACCAGCGACGTTCAAACCCAAAATCAGGCCTTTGCCATGAACGATGTGTCGTCGGACAGCACCATGTTGGGTCTGGTGTCTACCGATGTGGCGAGCTCTGGCGATGCCGCCATGGTATCCCTGCGCCAGCCGCTGCGGAATCGCTCGGGCAGCGGGTCGCTCTCCAGCATCAGTGGGTATCAGGAGGATGGGGGTTATGCATCCCGCACCACCAACTATGACCTGACCCCCAGCGGGCGCGAGCAAACCTTGGAATTCGCCTATAGCACCCCTGTGGGACAGGACCAAAGCGTGACCTTCACCATCGGCGGCAGCCAAGATTACGCCAACATCGCCGGCCAAGACGAAGCCCACGCGCTGGCGGTGTATCGGTTGACGTGGTAGGGCGGGGTTAGACCCCTAGAAAGGCCAAGGTTTTCTGTTTCCCCTCTTCCACCGCAGGTTGGCCGAAGGGGGGAATGGCCCATAGAGAGGCCGTCAAAATCGTTTCACACATGAAATGCGCGGCGGCAGCCCCCAAAGATCCTTGGTCCAAGGGGTCAAAGGCCATTACCCGCGTGGGATGGCCACGCTCGTGAATGACATCCATGGTGGCTTGTTGCTGGGCATGGTAAATGGTGGCGGCCTCGGATGTGTTGATGGTGCCCATCAGGGGGTGGGGGTGATTGAGGCGAGGGCCGTCTTGTCCATAGGCCTCCACCAAAAAGGTAAACAGTTTGTCCCGCCGCCCATCCAGATACATTTGCAGCTGGCTGTGTTGATCCAAACTGCCCGTGCCCACGGTGGGGGTTGTGCCGCGTCGGTCCTTGCCCAGACTTTCTGCCCATAACTGGCGGTGCCAACGGGCAAAATCGGACAAACGCTCGGCGTAGGTGAACAGAACGTGGGTGCTTTTGTCTTCGTGCTGGATGTGCCACGCCACGCTGTGAAACAGAGCATCGTTGGGGGCTAAGGTGTTCAGATAGGCCTCCGCCCCCGACAACAGGGCCTCTGGGGACAGACCCAAACACAACGCGGGCAGCATACCCACCAAAGAAAAAAAAGAAAATCGGCCCCCAATGTCCTGATCGTGCGGCAAAACGGGAATGTTTTGGGTTATGGCCCACTGATGCAGGCGGTTTTGGGTTTCCTCGGTCATCACCACGGCCCGCTGGGCCAAGGATAGGGCATGTCCAGCCAACCAATCATCCAAAAAAGCCGTTAAAACCAAGGTTTCCAGCGTATCCCCCGATTTGGACACAATCAGAAACCGCGTATCCACAGGATCCAAAGTCGCCAGTTGGTGGGCCAAATGATGGGGTTCGATGCGATCCGCGTACACCCAATGCGGGCGCGGGGATTCGGGCAGGGTCAGGGCCGCAAACCGATCAAGCAAGCGGGTGCTGAGGCTGGATCCCCCCACCCCCACTAGCACAATGGTTTTTCCCGTTTTCAGATGCGCCGCCGCCGTTTCAACGGCGGGATGATGCAGGCCCTGACGACACCGCGGTATGTTCAAACAGGCCACCGAGCCCGAGGCCACCTGATGCCGCAACGTATCATAAGCGGCCGTTAACCGCGCCGCATGCGCCGCGGGTAACACGGGATCAGGGGAAAAAGAAAACGTCATCATGATTAGGCAAGCCCTATGTACACACTCCATCCCCGCCAGACGCTACAAAACCATGCAGCAAAACACAATCCAAAATCAACACATACCCCTTGTAAATGAAGAGTGGAAATTTGCAGGCGACACGAATGAGATGGTTGTTCTGATAATAAAGGATACGAGACACCCGAAGTGTCTTGCTGTTCCCCTTGCCGTTTCCCCTTGTCGATTATCATTGACCGCCACCTCTAAAACCTGTTGATGGTTGATTGTACCGTTTGTAAGGCAAGCCCCCACCATTTAACCGACCAAGATGGATTGTGTCGCCCGCTGGACTGCCTATGCCCTCACATTTTCACCACAGGCACCCCTTGTGTGCGTTTTAATTTGTGTTCGCGGCGGATGATATAGAGGTTGGAGAGAAAAATCACCCCCGCCCCGACCCATGTTGTGGGGCTAACGACTTCGTGAAAAAAAATGTATCCGAAGGCGGCGGCAAAGGGCAGGCGGAAAAAATCCAACGGCGAGGCCTCGGACGATTCCATGGTTTCAAAGGCCCGAATCACCCCGTATTGCCCGATTTGCGCTGTTACGCCCATCAGAGCAATCAGGCCGATTTGGGATAGGGACGGCGCCTGTAGCCCCAACAGCAACAGCGGCATAGAAAATATCAACATAAAGGCTGCAATCACACTCAGCATCAACACAGGGGGATGTTGTCCCGAAAGATGTTTAATCAGCGTGATGGAAATGGCACCCAAAACGGCGGAGGCCAGACCACTCAGGATGCCCAGCCAAGGCAGAAGATGGGGATTCTGAGGATTGATCATAATCACAACCCCCACAAACCCAAAGCCAATGGCGGCCCAGCGGTGCCAGCGCACAACCTCGCCCAAAAAGAAAACGGCGGCCAGTGTGGCAAACATAGGGGTGGTAAAGCTGATGACCACCGCATCGGCCAAGGGCAACAGCGCAATGGTATAAAACCACAGCAGCATGGCCACCACCCCGCACAAGGATCGATAGACATGTATGGTGATGCGGATGGTTTTGACATAGTTCCATGTGGGGGCGGCCCAAGGCAACATGGCGATGATGGCGGCAAAGTTACGCCAGAACACCACTTGGGTAACGGGCATGTCGGCACTCAACCAGCGCACGCAGGATGCCACAATCCCCATCATGAAGCAAAACAGCAGAATCCAGAGGGGGCCCTGCCAAGCTGTCCAGTGCTTCATGAATAAAAGCTCCTACAAAAAGCGGTGCATGATATGGGTATCCACCCACCCGTGTGTATGGTGACGATAGGCGCGGGGCACCGTGCCGATGATACGAAAACCCAAGGATTGCCACAGGTGTACCGCTCGGTGGTTGGTGCTGACCACGGAATTGAACAGCATGGCGGTATAGCCTTGGCGGCGGGCCTCATCCAGCGCAAACTGGCCGATTGTTCGGCCATACCCCCGCCCGTGATAGGCGGGATCAATCATAAAGGTGGCGTTGGCGACCTGATGACGCCCAGGCCCCCCAAAGTTAGGGCGCAGCATAATCGTGCCGATGATGACACCCCCCAAAACCAGTTTAAAAATCTGATGATGCTTGGAAAACCAGATGGCTTTGGCGGTGTCATAATCCAACGTGTCGGGCATGCAAAAGGCATTGTTGTCACGGGTGACGGGCTTAAAAAACGACCAGATAGCCGGAAAGTCCTCTGGCGTGGCCAGTTCAATATGGGGCGTGTCCATGGGGCTAGCCCTTAGAAGGGAATTTCATCGTCCAGCTCTTTCTCCAAATGGGCGACAGGGGCGGAAGATCTGGCTTCAGGACCGTCATAATACAAAGCACCCTCGCCTGGGCCAGCCAGAGATGACCCTGCATCATACCCCCCGCTACCGCGAGACTGGCTTTCAGATTTGGTATCCAACAGCGTCAATTCCCCCTTAAAGCGAGAGACTACAATTTCAGTTGTGTATTTTTCAATGTTGCTTTGGTCGGTCCATTTGCGGGTTTGCAGCTGGCCCTCAATGAAAATACGGCTGCCTTTTTTGACATAACGCTCGGCAATGTCCGCCAGTTTATCGTTGAAAATCACCACACGATGCCATTCGGTTCGGTCTTTACGCTCTCCAGATTGTTTGTCGCGCCATGTTTCTGATGTGGCCAAGGTCAAGGTGGCCAGCTTGGATCCATCTTGGGCCGTGCGAATTTCGGGATCTTTGCCCACGTTGCCAATCAACATGACTTTGTTTAAACTTCCAGCCATAAGTACCTTTCTATTCAATGTTTTATCGTCTGATCGTAATCATTTTACAAATAATCATAACCCCCTCTGTGCCCCAAAGCAATGTATAAGTTCACAATTCGCAGCCGGTTATTTCTGACGGATTTTAAAGGCATCTATGGCTTTGTGGGGCTTTAAGCCTTCGGGCGAACATCGTAGGGATGGTTGTTTTGCCACTGTGCTGCAAAGGCCATCAGGGCGGGGTCCAATGCGGGGGGCAAGACAATTTGAATGCTGAGAAGATAATCCCCCACCGTTCCATCAGGCTGGCGCGGGCCCTTGCCTTTTAGGCGGAACACGCGATGGGAGCTGGTATGGGGAGGAATCTTCAGAGACACCGCCCCTTGGGGCGTTATAACATCAACGCGGGTGCCTGTGATCGCCTCCCCTAGGGATAGGGGCAGCCTCACGGCCCCCTCATCCCCTAAGGGTTGGGGATTCGGGGGATCCTGTGTGACCACCACACGGGCTAGCAGGGGGCCCTCTGATGTGTTCATTTTCAAAAGATCCCCATGTTTGGCCCCCTTGGGAATGGAGATTTTAAGAGCCTTCCCCTCTTTCCAAGAGATTGTCAGTTTGCCCCCCTCTTGACACTGCTGGGCAGATACGGGGATGTCCATAGGCTTGGATGGAGGTTCGCTGGTGGGAGCCCTTCCCTTGTGCCATGGAAACGATGACCACAGAGAACGCTCGTCTTTAGCAGCAGGGTTTTGAGACTTAGGGGTGGTTTGGCGTTTAGGGGGCGTGGGGTGTTTTTTGGCGCTTGGGATTAAGGTTGCATCGTACTGGCGACGCTTTTCCGCATGACACAAAATCTCATAGGCTTGCCCCAAAGCCTGAAAACGCGCTGTGGACCCATGGGGCGCATCGGGATGGTATTGACGCGCCAAACGGCGATAGGCCTGCTTGATCTCATCGACAGAGGCTTGGATGGTGATGCCCAAAACATCGTAATGGGTTTGCATACTTATAGCCTCCGATCAGGATCTGCGATCCAACGAACATCAGGGGCGTTCATCCCTCTTGGCTTTGACAACCACAAAAGCTATATCTACAGTATCGGTGCGCGTGAAGGCCCGATCCACTTTGACAATACGATCCTGTTTCACACCCAGAGACTGTAAAAATGTCCCGATACGGTCCATACGGCCCTGTGCTACAGCCTGAGCGGCTGCCCCTGTTCCCTTGGGCCCTATGGACGCTGATCCATAAAGAACGACCAGCTCCTCTGGCTTCAGGGCAGAGATCCGATCCTGCAGATCTGTCCGCGCGTGACGGGGCAGAGCGCTGCTGAAAGCAGGAAAATCAATCCTTAAAGCCATGGTGAGCGTATCATAGCTTTTGGCCAGCATCGTTTGTGTTTTCTGACGACGCTCTTGATCCGACATCAGCGTTTTCGGGGTAGCTTTTTGAACAGATTTCTTTGAAGATCCATAAGTTTTGTTTTTATGGGTTTTATTTTTATGTTGGGGCGACGCGGAGGGTGGGGGCGTCGTTACTTTGGCATGTTCAGGCTGTTGCATGGCGGCTGATGGCATCGTTGCCGTGGCAGCAGGCGCTATCGGCGTGATGGGGGCAGGCTCTGGTCTGGTTGTGGCCACGGCGGGCTTGGTTGGCTTCGTGGGCTGTTTCACTGTCTCAGACACAGGCGCCGTATCAGGTTTAGTACCCAAAAGAGCATTGGCTTTGGGCTCGGGCTTTTTGGGCTCGGGGGCAGCAGCGGGCATCATGGTGTTGTGAGGGGCGGGGGGAGTGTCCGTCTTCAGCATTTGACTGGGTAAAACCCGCACAGGAGCCACAGGTTGAGGGGCCATCTCTTTAGGCGCAGAGACCTTGTTTTCAGGGACTTTAGGGGCCACGGGCACCGCCACTTTGGGTTCGACAGGTTTAGGTTCGATCACTTGAGGGGCGACGAATCGTGGTGCCATCTCCTTGGGGGATGCTGACGTATCAACAGGGGCCATGGGGGCTGGCTTCTGCGGGGCCATGCCGAACAAAGGTTCAGATTTCATTTCAGGCTTGGACGGTGCCGTCACGGCTGGGGGTTGAGCGGGTGCCTGTGCCGATGCGTTTTGTGGAGGAAGACCCACGGCAGGTATGGCATCTTTGGGGTTCTGGGATGGTGCTGGTGGCTGATCGCCAGATTGAGGTGGCTGATTGGTAAAGCCAAACAAGGTATCCAAAGAAGGATCATCCGCCGCCTGTGCCGAAAAAACTCCACCAAGCACCAAGGTAGCGAAAAAAGAA
Source organism: Alphaproteobacteria bacterium (assembly GCA_947458235.1). GTDB lineage: Bacteria > Pseudomonadota > Alphaproteobacteria > JAJTHO01 > CANGYM01 > CANGYM01. Next base: position 247 of record CANGYP010000021.1, on the reverse strand, counting down.
GCGGCTAAAAAGGAAGAACGCATAAAATAAAGCCCAATGTATGACATAGCGTGAGGATTGTTTTGACTATAGACCAAAAGAATAACAAAAGCCTTAATAACGTGAGTTCGACTTAAGGTCAAAGAAAATGCTTGCAATAGCAGTGTGATAGGAGGAAATAGGTGCTTCAATAAGCAAAAAAGAGGCACAAATGCTCGCTCCTATCGAAGAAATATTCTGTGAAATTGACGATTTTTGCAATGAGATT
>CANGYP010000020.1 GCA_947458235.1 Alphaproteobacteria bacterium | reverse complement strand
TAGGGCGTGTCATCATTTGCTCAAAAGCGGCTTTTCCCGTATGCTGGGCTGTGAATTCTGCCAAAAAACAGTCAATATACGGCCAGTATATCGACCGTTTTTTGCCAGTTTCTCGCCTCAGCATCCAGAAAAATCCATCTTTCTCGCTCAAATGATGACACGCCCTAGAAAAGCGAGAAAGACTCTGAAACGATGCTCCTGCTTGCCAAGCAAGAGGGAAAGCGTCATGATGATTGTCATTCAAGATGATGTTCTTTCTATCAAAAGGCCACTATGATCAAGAATTTGATGACTCCGCTTTTGGGTGTTTGGGTGCTCTACCAAAAAGAAACACAGCGTTTTATCAAGGTATGGATGCAAACCATGGTGGCGCCCATGGTGACTACGCTGTTGTTTTTAACTGTGTTTCAGGTGGCCCTGCATCATTCTGATGAAACCCGCGTGGGGGGGATGAGTTTTCCGGAATTTTTGGCCCCTGGGCTGATTATGATGGCGCTGTTGCAAAATGCGTTTGCCAATGCTTCCTCGTCTTTGATTATTAGTAAAATGAATGGGTGTTTGGTGGATATTTTGCTGGCACCCCTGAGTGTGGGCGGCTTCTTGTGTGCCATGGCGGCTGCGGCCATGACGCGGGGGCTGTTGGTCGCTTTAAGTGTGGCCCTCGCCATGATGCTGTTTGTGCCCCTTTCGGTACAGCATCTTGATATGCTGGTGTTTCATACGATTTTTGGCGGTGTGGCCTTGGGGCTGATGGGGGTTTTAACGGGCATGTGGGCCGAAAAATTTGATCACGTTGCCACCATCACCAACTTTGTGGTGGCCCCCTTGTCATTTTTATCGGGTACGTTCTATTCGGTTCAGAATCTGGATCCCGCTTGGCATTTTATGATTGATTTCAATCCGATTTTTTACATGATTGACGGCATGCGGTACGCCATGACAGGCCATAACGATGGCGATGTGGGTTTGGGGGTTTTTGTGGTGTTTGGTGTGACGGTTGTGTTATGGACATTATGTTACGCAGGATGGAAACGGGGCTATGGCATTAAACATTAACATCAAAACCATCACATCCCTAAAAATCACGCCCCGCAGGGTTGTTGTTTTTGCTTTGGCGGCCCTTGCTGTTGTGGCCCTGTTTTTTGTGGTGGTTCAAATTCAAAAGGTGTCCCATCCCGCCTATCCAGTGGTTCAGGGCCTGATCCATCGGTTTGAAACAACAACAGGCAGTAAAGTTACTTTTGATAGAATTCGTCTGGAAGGTGGTAAAATCGTTTTAGAAAATCTCTACACGGATCTTCAAAAACAAGGATCGGAAAACAAAACCGTATTTTACGCTGAAACGATCGTGGTGGCGCGGGATTTGTCCACCATCATCACCAATGTCTCCCTTTCGACACCAACAGACCAAGGGTTGCTGACGGTGGGGTTGCGGGATGTGCGTTTGTCCCATCTGAAAATCGACCACGGGGAATTTCGGGGGGGGCGTTTGGAGCTGGCCAGTTTATTTCTGGCTGGTGAAGCCGCCCCCGCCCAATTGGAGGCCTTTAAAAGAAACCTTCGGGCCTCTTTGGGGGTTCAAAAAGAAGATTTTGCCATGATGCTTTTGAATAAGCTATCCCAAACAGGCGTGGCGGTGGATTTGACTTTGAAGACACCCTCTTTGGATCAGTGGCTTTATATAGATCGGTGGTATGTGGCGGGTTTGTTTGATCTTTCCAATCGTGCGCTGGTGCGGGGTGTGACTGAAACCATAGATACGTGGCGCAAATCCCAGAATTCTGCATCTCCCCAACCCTTTGACCCTTTAACATCCCTAAAAACGGATGGGATTGCCAGCGCGTTTAAGGATTTGGGAATGATTGCGATATGGCTGGATTATTTTGCCAAAGAGGCAAGCGTGTCACAGGCAGAAGCAGTAACGCTTGCCACCAACCGCCTGAGCACGCTTGAGGAAAGCTTTGTTAAGGACAATCCAAATTTTCAGTCACAGGGTCGTGCGTTTTTTCAGGGCCTGAAAAACCTTGTCACTGGCAAAAAAAACACGCTGTCTTTTTCCTTTGAGCCAGATCCCGAGACCCCCAACGCTGGAAAAATTTTCAAAGTTCTCCCATGAGTTCTTCCCCCTTGCTTTCTGTTCGTGGGTTGTCTGTGACGCTGGAAAAGCCCTTGGTCAATAACGTCACTTTCGATGTCTTTTCTAGCCAGTGTGTTGCCCTTGTGGGGGAGAGCGGCTCAGGTAAAACATTAACGGCGGGGGCGGTGCTGCGGCTGTTAGATGATGGCTTAAGATCCCCTTATGCGGGGGAGATTCTTTGGGTGGGGCAGAATCTTCTCACCCTGCCCCTTAAAGCCCTGCGGGACATTCGAGGCGGAGAGATCGGATTTGTGTTTCAGGAGCCCCAATCGGCCCTGAATCCCCTGCAGAGCTTGGGAAGACAAATGAAAGAATCACTTGATTTGCATCAACCAAGTCTTTCACATGAAACGAAAAAAAATTTTATTATGAATGCCTTGCATGATGTAGATTTACAGGCTCTGCCTCAGATCTTATCCCGCTATCCGCACCAACTTTCGGGGGGGCAGCGCCAGCGGGCTGTCATTGCCATGGCGTTGTTGAATCGTCCACGATTGCTGATTGCCGATGAACCTACCACCGCGCTGGATGTTTACAGTCAGGAAAACATTCTAACGCTTTTGAAAACCCTGCAGGATAAATACGCCATGGCCCTGCTATTGATCAGTCATGATTTGCCGCTGGTGAAAAAAATGGCCGCCGTGACCTGTGTCATGCATCAAGGGCGCATTATTGAAACCCAGCCCACGGAGACCCTGTTTACAAATCCCCAAACCCCCTACACCCGCCAGTTGCTATCTGTGTATCAAGATTTGGTGCCGCCTGTGGTGTCAAACGCTGCCCCTGTGGCTTTGCAGGCCAAGGCTCTGTCCGTGTCTTTACCCACAACGGGGACGTTTTGGCGCAAGCGTTTTGGGCCCCCTTTGGTGGATCAGGTGTCTTTGACGCTAAAAAAAGGGCATACTTTGGCGCTGGTGGGGGAAAGTGGATCGGGAAAATCCACTTTGGCCCTTTCCTTGCTGCGGACCCTGCCCTCCCAAGGGGAAATTTGGGTAAAGGATCAGCGTTGGGATACCCTGACCCCCAAAGCTCTGCGCCGCCAGCGCCCACGAGTTCAGATTGTGTTTCAGGATCCGTTTTCTTCCCTGAATCCACGAAAAACCGTGGGGTCCTCTTTGACACAAGCCGCGCCGCAAAAAACGCAGCAGGATGCCTTGGCCATGATGGAACGTGTGCAGTTGCCGCCATCCTTTTTTGATGCGTGGCCTCATCAGCTCTCTGGCGGACAACGTCAACGCGTGGCCATTGCGCGGGCCCTGATGACGGATCCCGATATTGTGATTTTGGATGAACCCACATCCGCGCTGGACAGCCTAACACGCCGTCATATCATTGCCCTTTTGCAAGAATTACAAACATCACTGGGTCTGAGTTATCTGTTTATCAGCCATGATCTGCGCGTGGTGCAGTCCATGGCCCATGATGTTTTGGTTTTAAAAAATGGTAAAACCGTTGAATACCAAACCGCCCCCGCCTTTTTCGCCGGCCCGCAAACAGAGTATGGGCGATTGCTGCTCAGGGCGTCGTTTTATTAACCCTAAAAAAAACGTTACCCCCGCGCGACCTTCATTCCCTCATCCTCGTACTGTTTAAGTTTGTTTCTGAGAGTGCGGATTGAAATCCCGAGGATATTCGCGGCGTGGGTACGATTGCCCAAACAATGATTAAGGGTATTTAAAATCAAATCCCGCTCCACATCTGCCACCGTGCGCCCGATGAGGGGGTTATCGCTGCCAGCCACAGTGTCCAGACTGGTGACCATGGCCTCTAAGTCATCATTGCTTTCCTCCGCTAGTTTCAGCAGGTCGCTGGTCATCATGATGGCATTGTCCTCGATTCTGGTGCCTTCGGCCAGAAGAACCGCCCGATGCATGGTGTTTTCCAGCTCCCTCACATTGCCCCGCCAGCTGTAATGTTCCAGCTTAGCGAGGGCCTTGTCCGATAACGGCAATGGCAACACACCATTAGCGGCGGCATATTTTTTGATGAAATAATCGGCCAAAACCCCAATGTCCTGCGGCCGTTTTCGCAAGGGGGGGATTTGCAGGTTAAAGACGTTCAGGCGGAAATAAAGGTCTTCCCGAAAGGTTCCATCTTTCACCGCCTCCATCATATCCCGGTTGGATGTGGCGATCAGGCGAATGTCGATTTTTACTGGTTGGGATCCGCCCAAACGGTCAATCTCGCGTTCCTGAATGGCCCGCAGCAATTTTGCCTGCAGACGGGGATCCATTTCCGTGACCTCATCCAGCAGCAGGGTACCGCCGTTGGCTTCTTCGAATTTGCCCACACGCCTAGCCACGGCACCCGTAAAGGCCCCCTTTTCATGTCCAAACAGCTCCGATTCCAACAGGTTTTCGGGAATGGCAGCGCAGTTGACGGAAATGAAATTTTGGTCAGCGCGTTTGCTTTTGCTGTGGATGAATTGGGCGATGACTTCTTTTCCTGTTCCGGATTCCCCTGTGATCAAGACGCTGGCTTGGGACGGGGCAATCTGTTCGGCCAGTTTGATAATGCGGCCCATGGCGGGATCACGGTAAATCACTTTGTGGTTGTCCTGCGAAACAGCCTCCAGCACCGCCGCAATTAAATCCACATCAGGGGGCAGCGGAATGTACTCTTTGGCCCCATCCTTGATGGCCCGCACGGCCGCTTGGGTATCGTTGCCAATACCACAGGCCACCACGGGCACGAAGATGCGTTCGGCCTGAATTTGCTCAATCAGGCTTCCGATGGGCAGCATGACATCCATCATCACCATATCTGCCCCTTGGCCAGAACGCAGGGCATGCAACGCTTTCTCCATGGTATCCACATGGGCTACCTTGGCCCCTTTGCGCACTGCAATAGCGGCGGCTTGGGTGAAATGTCCATCCAAATGTCCAACGATCAGCAATCTCATGATGTTTCTCCTTTTTTTCTTATGGTTTTGTCTGTTATGCAGCGCCTGATTTGATGATCTCTGTCATGGTGACACCCAAACGATCATCCACAATGACAACCTCGCCGCGCGCCACTAGGCGGTTATTGACGTAAATATCAATGGGCTCCCCCACTTTGCGATCTAGCTCCACCACGGCCCCACGGCCCAGTTTCAGAAGTTGGTTGACCTCCATGCGGGCTTCACCTAAAACGGCTTTGACGTTGATGGGGATGGTGTAAACGGCCTCTAGGTCATGGGTGGTGACTTTATGTTTGGACAAATTGGGCTCGTCCTCCAGATCCTCCTTAAAGTGCTCAGAGGTGGCGTTGGGATTGTCTAAGTTTGGCAATTTTATGGTGTCGCTCATGCTTTGTCTCCTTTGGGGGATGGTTGGTGGCTTTGAAAAAAGGTTGTGATCTGCTCACGCAGGTGCTCTTGGGAAAAGGTTACAAATCCTTCCCCCCAAGACATTTGGACATCGCCAGGGGTGAAGGTTTTTTCTTCCATGACGTGAATTTTCCCCACCATTTCTGGGCATTTGGCGATGGTCTCCCGTACCACATCCATGTCCTTGGTATGGCAGATGATGCGCAAAAACCCCTGTTCATCGCGATGATTGGCGCAAAAATCCTCAACCATCTGCCGCAGTTGTTTTTGATACACGGGGGCTGGAATTTTATGCAAAAAGATCCGCGCAATGGCCAAGGCAATCTCCGCCGCCGTATGTTCCATGGTCTGAATCAGGTGATCATGCATCAACATGATGCCCGTGATTTGATCGGCCAGTTTTTCAAGAGCTTGGGATTGTTTGGCATCAAACTGGTTTTGGGCCTCTTGATACCCTTGGACGCGACCATCTTCAAAGGCGAGGGTCTTTGCAATCGCTACATCCTCATCACTATGCATCAACAGGGGGCTTGTCTCTTCGGGGATGTCTTCAATCGCCACGGGCTCAGGATTTACCTTTACCTCTTCCTGAACTAACAGGGCATCATCAAAGCGCTGAGAAAATAGGAATTTTTGTGTCATGATCAGTACACCAATTCATCCCCACCTTTGCTGTCGGAGATATCAATCTCGCCCTTGTCCGCCAAATCTTTCGCCACACGGACAACGTGCATTTGGGCATCTTCTACATCGCGAACCTTAACGGGGCCCATGGCCTCAATATCTTCGCGTAGGATTTTGGCGGCTCGCTCGGACATATTGCCAAAAAACATTTCACGGATTCCCTCGGATGCCCCTTTAAGGGCAACGGCTAGTTTTTCTTTGTCCGCATCGCGCAGAACGGCTTGAATCCCTGTAGGATCCAGTCGGTTGAGATCGTTAAAGGTAAACATCAGGGCTTTAATTTTTTCAGCGGAATCACCATCGCGCTCTTCGAGGGCACTCATGAATCGGCTTTCTGTGCTTTGATCAAAACCGTTAAAGATTTCGGCCATCATTTCAAAGGCATCGCGTTTATTGGTGCGGGCAATGTTGCTCATGAATTCATTGCGTAGGGTTTTTTCAACGTCGTTGAGAACTTCTTTTTTTACCGCCTCCATTTTCAGCATGCGGTGAATCACATCCATGGCCAAGGATTCTGGCAACAGCCCTAAAACTTTGGCCGCATGATCGGGGCGCACCTTGGATAAAACCACGGAAACGGTTTGTGGATATTCGTTTTTCAGGAAGTTCGCCAGCACGTTTTCATTCACATTCCCCAGCTTGTCCCACATAGTGCGTCCTGCTGGGCCGCGAATATCCTCCATAATGGCGCCTACCCGTTCGCTGTCCATGACTTGGGCCAGCAAGCGTTCCGTGGTATCATAACTGCCCACCAAGGATCCCGTTTGGCTAAAGCTTTCCACAAAATCCATCAGAAGTTTTTCAATCACAGCGGCTTCAACCTTGCCAAGCGTCGCCATGGTTTGGGAGATTTCGCGGATTTCTTCATCTTGCATCAAGCGAAACAGCTTCACACTATAGGTTTCCCCCAGTGCCAGCATCAGCATGGCGGCTTTTTCCTGCCCCGTCAGGGTTTTGTATTGATCGCGGTCAATGCGTACAGCCATGCTTATTGTCCTTCGTACATCCAGCCGCGAATGATATTCAGGGCTTCTTCTGGGTGTTGTTCGATAATTTCGCCCACGCGTTTGATGCTGGATGTGCGAATTTGTCCTTTGATCGATTCAATGTTGACCATGTCGTTGGGATCGGCGTTATCCTGACGGGATCCTGCGATAGCCTTGCCACTTGGACCCTCTAGGGCCGGTGTAATGCCAGCCGCTGCTAACAACTGATCGGAAGTTTCTCCGCCTGTAATTTCAGGCACACTTTCCAAAACCTTCTGCATGAGAGGACGAATCACAAGGAAGATCACCAACAGGCCGATGAAAGACAAAACTAATGTTTCAATGATTTTGACATAGTTGTTCACATCAATCTGATCCAGCAGCGTTACGTCATCCGCGAGCCCATCGTCCGTAAAGGAGATGAATTGCATATTGATGACTTCGACTTTATCCCCGCGTTCTTCGTCATAACCCACAGCGGACTTTACGATGGTGGCGATTTTTTCTAATTCTTCGGGGGTGCGCGGTTTATAGGTCTTTTCCCCTTTGTCGTTGGCTTCATAAATCCCATCCACGACAACCGCCACAGAAAGTTTGCGTACCACACCAGACTGCCGGACTTGATTGGTGACTTGCCGAGAAATTTCATAATTCAGGGTTTCTTCGGATCGGCGGGATAAATCCTGCGCGACATTTTCACCCTGTTGTTTACCCTGATTTTCGGGCAGGTTGTTTTCCACAGAAACGGTTTTGGTGGGATTGGTGGTTTGATTGTCCTCTGTTACTGTTTGAGATGAGCGCACCGCCGATTTTTCCGGATCAAAGGTTTCTGTATTGGTGCTGACCTGATCAAAATCCATATCAACATTGGCCTGCAGGCGGACTTTTCCCACCCCCAAGGTGCTTTCCAAAAGGGTTTTTAATTCTGTGGAAAGCCGTGTTTGATAGGCAGAGCGTGTGTCCTCGTTGGTGCCGGCATCGCCCGCACCCTCTTGATTCTCTTTGGCATGGGCAATCAGATTCCCATTGTTATCGATGATGGAAACGGCATTGGTTTTTAGCTCTGGCACAGCAGAGGCCACCAGATATTGAATGGCCATGACTTGGGATTTGGCCAACGTGGTTGATGCACTCAGGCGCACAAAGACGGAGGCGGAGGGGGGCTGTTTTTCTTCAGAAAACAATTGCCGCTCTGGCAGGACCAAATGCACGCGGGCGTTGCGAATCCCTGCAATGGACATGATGGTTTTGGCCAGTTCCCCCTCGAGGGCGCGAATTTTTGTGATGTTTTGTTTGAAACTGCTGGTGCCTAATCCTTCATCTTTATCAAACAGTTCGTACCCTGAGTTGCCCCCCCGAGGCAGGCCAGCCTCGGCCAGTAAAATGCGCACACGTCCCGTTTCGCCGCTGGCCACCAAGAGAGATTTTCCCTCTTTTTCCAACCGATAGGGGATGTTGGCGACCTCTAAACGGGCCACAATTTCATTGGCATCCACAGGATCCAAATCGTTGTACAGGGGCTGCATATCCACAGTTCCCATGCGGGTGCTGACCAAAAATATAAAAATAATCAAGGCAATGGCCAGCCCAACAAACAAGACCAACTTAACGGGGCCCAAACCCCGCAGTTTTTCCAGCAAAGGGACCTGAGAAGAAGAAAGGGTGTCTTCGGCCATGGTGTTCTTTTTTATCGTTCTTGCTTTTTTCTGGGGATCCATCCCATCACACGTATCAGTGTGAACTTGAAATCTAAAAAAAAGGTAAACGATAGGAAAATTTTGCCGATTGCCAGATATGCACACAAGGGCAAGGTGGATCCAAAATCGGACAACGCTCTAGAAGGCCCTGCGTAGGGCAGGGCACCAAGGACGATGAGGCTTGCTGTAGTATAGGGGATGCTAAACGTGAATCGGCTTGGCAAAACAAGCGAGGGCGGCCTCTTTGACGGCTTCATTCAGCGTCGGGTGGGCATGGCATGTTCGGGCAATATCTTCAGAGGAGGCACCGAATTCTATGGCCAAGGCCAGCTCGGCAATCATGGTTCCCGCATCGGGTCCCAAAATATGGGCCCCTAGTAAGCGATCATGGTCTTTGTGGGCTAGCAATTTTACAAAACCCACGGGGTTGCCTGTGGCTTTGGCCCGCGAGTTTGCCGCAAAGGGGAACTTTCCAACGGTGTAGGGAATGCCTTTGGCTTTCAATTCATCTTCCGTATAGCCCACGGTAGCCGCTTCGGGCCATGTGTAGACCACCCCAGGGATGGCATGATAATTGATATGGGGTTTTTGGCCAGCCAGTTTTTCGACGCAGGCCACGCCTTCTTCTTCGGCTTTGTGGGCCAACATGGGGCCAGCAATGACATCCCCAATGGCATAGATGTTGGGCACAGCGGTGGCAAAATCCCCGTTCACAGGAATGCGCCCCCGATCATCCGTTGTTAAGCCTACGGCAGCGAGATTCAGACCGTCTGTATAGGCCCGCCGTCCCACGGCGATCAGCACCACATCCACCACCAGCGTTTCCCCAGAATCCAACGTCAGTGTGGCATGTTTTCCAGAGTTTTCGATGGTTTTCACAGCGGTTTTGGTTTTCAGGATCAGACCCTGCTTGCTGAGGATGGTGTGCATATCCTTACTGATATCAGGGTCCATGGCGGGCAAAATACGTTCAGAGGCCTCGATCACCGTCACCGTGGCCCCTAAGCGTTGCCAGACACATCCCAGCTCCAAGCCAATATATCCGCCCCCGATGACGGCCATGGTTTTGGGCACATGGAGCAGATTCAGGGCCCCTGTTGAAGACACAATAACGGCTTCATCAAAGGGGGCAAAGGGCAGGGCGATGGCCTCGGATCCCGTGGCAATCAGGGTGTTTTTGGCCGTTATGGGGGACTGCCCCTTCACAGTCAAGGTGTGGGCATCCATAAAAGACGCCGCGCCCTGAACAAACGTAACACCATTTTTTTTAAACAAAAACGCAATACCCTTGGTGAGATCGGCCACAACTTTATCCTTGCGCCCCAAAAGGGCGGGCAGGTCCAGATGAACGGATCCCACCTGAATGCCGTGATCGCCGAGGCTATGACGCGCTTCGTGAAATTTTTCTGAGGATTGCAACAAAGCCTTGGATGGAATGCAGCCCACATTTAAGCACGTGCCCCCCAACGTAGGACGTTTATCAAAACAGACGACCTTCATGCCCAACTGGGCGGCCTTAATGGCGGCCACATAGCCCCCAGGGCCCGCCCCAATAATTGCCAGATCATAATCGTATGCCATGCTGTCCTCTTTGGAAAAACGCTCAAACACTTGGGAAAAGACCCTATCAGATTCATGGGGGTTTGCAACAGACGAAACAGGACGAAAAAGGTTTTTTTATCACATCCAGCATGGCCATCATGCGGGCATGTGTTGATTCTTTAGGGCATGGGCGTGCCCCTCGAGGGCCATCATGCGCTTTTCTAGGGCGGATAAACGATCCAAAATCTCTTTGATCTCGCCCGCACCATCGGGTACGGCTTGGCCCTGTGGCCCTTGGGCGGTCATTGCGCGCATAACGGTTTGCCAAAACAGCATCATATCGGCCATAGCTTGCTGGGTTTCTGGCTGGCTGCGCCATTGTTCGGTATAGGCCTGCATCAGGGCCAGCATGTCTTCAAAGGGATGTTTGGGGGGGGGGTGCATGATTTTGGTCTTTCAGCTCTTGGTATTTGATATACGACAACACGGGGAACAGGCCTGCACACAGGGCAATGGTGAGGCCATAAATGCCTTCTCGATACCCCTTGCGTCGCACATAGCATTGAAAAAATCGGGTAAAAAACCGTCGTATGTTGGGTAATAGCGTATAGGGTTTGCCCGTATCCCGCATATCCAAGGCCTTGGCCGTTGTATAGCGATTCAGGCGCAACAGCATATCCCCAATATGGTCATCTACATAATGGGCATAGCCATGGCGCAGACGGGGGCCCGCTTTTCCCGTCAGGGTGACTTGGGGATGCACCCGTTGATCATGCCAGATTTTGCATCCTTTTTTAAACAGGGCCCAGTCGTTACGCACGCCAAAGGATCCCCCCCAGCCCTCTTTGACCAAACGTTGGCCCACATAATTGTTGACGGGGATTAAAAAACGATCGGCATCAGGGTTGGCCGAAATCACGCGCCGAATTTCCAGCGCTAGGGCCTCTGGGATATGTTCATCGGCATCAACCTCTAGGATCCATGGCCCCTGACAGGCATCGATTCCTGCGTGACGGCGGGGGCCTTCGCGCTCCCACGCGCCCTCGATCCATCGGGGGGTAAAGCGGGCTGCAATGTCTTTGCTGGCATCGGTACAGCGATCCAGAACCACCACAATTTCATCACAAAATCCCAAGCGCGAGAGGCACGCAGCCAAGCGGGCCTCTTCGTTATGGGCAACAACCAAGGCCGACAAAACCATACCCCATCCTCCCACCAGAAAGGGCCACTGTACCCCAACCCCAAGCAGAATCCAAGCGTTGCCATAACCGCTGGCGGTGCATCCATTTTTTCTGCATTTTTTTCTTGGTTTTTTTGGGGGGATGTGGGATATTTAGAGGTACTAAAAAAAGTATTTTTGAAATTATGAATAGCCAAATGCCATTGTTGGTTTCTCAGCTGGAGTTCATGGGCAGAGCTGGTGATTGCGCTTTAGCTGGCATTGGTAACTTTAATCCTGGTCAAGATTTGGGTATTGCTGATAGTCCCGAGGAAATGTCCTTTATACAAAAGGTGCTTTTTGATATTGCAGAAAGTTTTGCCCAGTCAATACAGCAGGCGATCAATCAAGGCAGTGCATCAAGTGTTGGGGCCCAAGGTGCCGCTGTAGGGTCGCAGCCTCAAAATAATATAGTGCCTTTTAGTAGACCCGAGCAAGCAGAATTTAATGTCGCCGCGCAGTTGGCACAGCACTCAAGGGGAAGATAGTCAGCATCGTATTGTGACCCTATTCTCCCCCTCAACATTTGGGATTCAAAACGTAGGGGGGCATGGATTGATGGATACCTCACCCGCCTCGGAACATTCACCGTAAAAATCCCCCTGTAAAAATTTTTGTCAAAAATCCCTTGCGGCGGCCCCCGTAACGGCTTATTTTGGGTGTCTTGTGTATCGTTAGCAAAATCCCCCATGTCCGTTGAGCCCAATCCAGGCATTGTCGCGCTGAGCCCCTATGTTGGGGGGGATGCGACCCTTGCGGGGGATGATGCCCTAACGCTGGTGCGGATGATGTCCAACGAAAATCCCTATGGGTGTTCGGATTTGGTCAAGCATGCCTTTCGGGATATGTCTTCTCACTTCGCACTTTACCCCAGCAGCAGCCATGGCCCCCTGCGGCAGGCCATTGGGGAGGTCCACGGCCTGTCCCCCCATCGCATCGTCTGTGGCAATGGATCCGACAATTTGATTCATATGATTACACAGGCCTATGTGCAGCCCAGCCAAGAGGTCCTTTATACGCGTCATGGGTTTTTGGTGTATCCCATCGCCGCCCAAGCGGCTGGTGGGGTGCCCGTGGCTGTGCCAGAGACGCGGGATTTTCATCCTGATTTTGATGCCTTGCTCGGGGCTGTGACGCCCAAAACCAAAATCGTTTTTTTGGCCAACCCCAACAATCCCACGGGTACCTATGTTGCCGATGGGGCGGTGTGGGCGTTTCGGGAAAAACTTCGGTCTGATATTCTGCTGGTTTTGGACAGTGCCTACGCCGAATATGTGGAGGCCCCCGATTATGATGCCGGTGTGCGTCTGGCGGATGCCTTTGATAACGTGGTGATGCTCAGGACATTTTCTAAGGCTTATGGCCTCGCGGCTTTGCGTTTGGGGTGGGGGTATGCGGCCCCCAGCATTATTCAGACACTGGAAAAAACGAGGGAGCCCTTTAATCTGAACATTGTGGCCCAAGTCTGCGGGGAAGTGGCGGTGCGGGATCAGGACTTTGTGGCGTTTTCGCGGAAAAACAACGCACGGGTGCGGACGTGGCTGGCGGGGGAGATGGACAAACGGGGATACGCCGTTGTGCCCTCCCAGACCAATTTTCTGTTGTGGCATGTGGGGCCCCATGCCCAAGAGGTTTACGATCACCTGTGTCATCACAGTGTGTATATCCGTCGGGTGAAGGCCTATCACTTGCCCCATCATCTGCGCATTACCATCGGGACACAGGCCCAGTGCCAGCGGTTTTTGGATGTTTTATCTTTAAAAAAAGAATAGAGGCCCCCTTGGTTGTGACAAAAGCGTATCGGCCCTGTGTGGGCATTGTGTTGTTGAATCGTCAACAGCGTGTTTTTGTGGGGCGTCGTTTGGATGCGCGGCAAAAAACGTGGCAAATGCCCCAAGGGGGTATTGATTCGGGGGAAACCATCCTGCAAGCCGCCCAGCGGGAATTGTTTGAGGAGGTCGGCCTAAAAACCCCAGAGATTGTGCATATCCTGCCAGATGTGTATCGGTACGACTTGCCAGAGGATCTGCGGGCTCGTTTGCCTTGGGGGCGGGAATACATCGGCCAAGAGCAAACATGGGTCATTGCCCGCCATCATGGCGGCGATGAAGACATTAACTTGCAGGCCCATACCCCGCCAGAATTTTGTGCTTGGCGTTGGTGCGCGATTCAGGATTTACCAGATTTGGCCGTGTCCTTTAAACGCCCTCTGTATCATCAGGTGGTCAAGGCATTGGAGGCATTCCTTGGCACAGCAGGTGCCCCAAAGGCCAGTCTTTAAAATGAGAGAAATTATCGCCTATAGAGGGTATCCAAGGGGTGCTTATGACACCAAGGTGCATCGACCCACCAAGGGGGCAGAGGTCTGGCGTTTGACTTGGGTTCCTACGGACGGTTGGCGGCCTTGGCGGAGGTCATCAAGGAGCGTCACCACGGTGGCTTCCGTGAGGTCTTCGTAAAAATCATCATTAACTTGCAGAACAGGGGCATTGACGCACGCCCCCAGACATTCAACACGGGAAAGGGTGAAGCGTCCATCTTGGGTGGTTTCCCCCATTTTAGCATTCAGATGACGACACGCAGCGTTTTCAATGGTTTCCGCGCCCCGCAGCCAACAGGGTGTGGTGCGGCAAAATTGTAGGTGGTACTGCCCCACAGGTTTTAAGTTAAACATGGTGTAAAACGAGGCCACCTCGTATACTTTAATCTCTGGCACATCCAACGTCTCTGATAAAAAACGCAAAGCGGAAGGGGGTAGCCACCCCCCATTTTGGCGCTGGGCCAAATCCAACAACGGCAACAAAGCACTCTGTTTGCGATTGGCAGGATAGCGGGACACAATCACATCGGCTTTCTCTGCGTTTTCAGGCGTAAAACAAAAAGAATCGATCATAGCACAGTTTTGGGTTGCAGGGGCAAAGGTCTATATACTCGGATGGGGCCCGTTGTGCAATGTATTTTGATAGCATGTATTTTGATAGCACTGATAGCACCGATTATTATGCTGGATAGTCCGAAACGGATACTGGAAACAAGAGTTTTCTTGCTTTTTCAAGGGCCTGTTGATTGGCGGCGCATAGGTCTGGTGTGTCAGGTTTGCTGTGGAAAAAGCTGGTGCCCAGATAGGGCATCTTCATGTATACACAGGTTTGGGCAAAGGCTTCTTCGAATCCCCTTGGAACGGATGTCCCATAACTGGCAATAACAAAAAGGTTTTTACCATTAAGTTGCCGCCCAAGATCTTTTCGGATGGTGATTAAATCACTGATGCGGTCAATGAAAATCTTCATAATGGCACTCATACTGTACCAGTAAACGGGTGTTGCTAAAACGATTGTGTCGTAGGCTAAAAGGCTTTCTACAAGCGGAATAAAGTCATCGCGCTGATTGTGATGGTTGTAATCAAAAAACGATATCCTCTTGGTCAATAAGTCGATCATGGGAATATCCGCTTTTCCCGCAACGTCCATAAGGACGTTTCGGGTGTTCCCAAAACTTCTGGAACTGCCAAGAATAAAAATGGGTTTGGTCATAAATCCGTTATGCGTTGCGATGGATCGCGGATCAAAGATGTGGTCTGTTTTGCCCATTGATGGCCTCCATCACTTCCCCATCCACCGCAGGGGTGCGTTGAAACCACAGGGCAAAGGCCGCAGCGCCTTGGTGGGCCAGCATGGCGGCCCCATTGATCCCGCGCAGGCCCCGCTGTTGCCCCGCCGCCAGAAAGGGGGTCAGGGGGGGATTGTAGGATAAATCATACAGCCAACAATCCCCCGGTAATCCCGATAAATCTGGCACCACCGCCCCACTGGAGAGGGTATTGACCACCATTTGCGTATCAGGGGGCAGGGGGGTGTTTAGGGGGCCTGTGATGAGCGCGGGGACGAGGGCCCGCAGAGCCTCCGCCCGCCCCAAGGTACGATTTAGGACGAGGAGAGACACACCTAGATGTTTCGTCAGTGCCGTTATCACCCCCCGCGCCGCCCCGCCAGCCCCCAAAATGACAATGGGGCGATGGGGGACGGGACAGGGGACTTGGGTGATCAGCCCCTGCCAAAAGCCTATAGGGTCGGTGTTATGGCCCACGATGGTTCCCTGATGAAACACCAAGGTATTGACGGCGCCAATGGCTTTTGCCTCGGGTGTGACGTCATGACACAGAGCCAAGGCGGCCTCCTTATGGGGTAAGGTGATGTTGCAGCCTATGGCCCCCAAAGCCTGAAGACCCCGAATAGCATGGGGTAAATCTTCGGGTAAAACATCAAAAGCCAAATATCGCGCGGGTATACCATAACGTCGCAGCCACACGCTGTGCATGGCGGGTGATTGGGAATGGGCGATGGGGTGACCCAGCACGGCCAAAAGTTTTGTGGCAGCGGTTGTCATGCGATCAGGGTCCCCAAGTGCCGTAATTGTTCCAGCAAAGGCAGGAGCGCGAGGCCCTGAATGGTGCTGCTGTCCCCCGTGACTTCCGCCATCAGGTGCAGGCCAGCCCCCTCGATCTGATAACACCCTACGGCAGACAGGGCCGTTTGGCCGTGCTGTTGCAGGTAATCCTGTAAAAATGCATCGGAAAAATTGCGCATTTTCAGGGTGGGGGTGTCCAAATGTTCCCACACGGCTTGCCCCCCGCGATACAGGACCATGGCCGTGGGCAGGGTATGGGTTTGCTGCCGCAGGGTTTTCAAAACAGCGGCGGCCTCGTCTAGGGTTTTGGCTTTGCTGTAAACGGTGTTTTGAAACACCAAAATTTGATCCGCAGCCAATACCAGAGCGTTGGGGTGACGCAGGGACACATCCTGTCCTTTTTTATTGGCCAAAAACATGGCCAGTTCTGATAAAGAGCCCGTGTGCGTTTTTAAAAATCCTTCTTTATGGGCATCCTCATCCACCAGAGAGGGCACCTGCGTAAACGGAATGCCCGCGCGGTTTAGCAGGGACGCCCGCGAAGCACTCTGAGAGGCCAAAATCAAAGGCAAAGTCATGGGGTGTGGCCCTTTTGTTAAGAAATCGTGTCCTTTAACAGAACGTTAATCATTTTTCATCATAATCACAAGGATTCGTTAATCTTTTTACGGCACAAACAAATCACCAAACCTTTTCTCAAGGCTTTTTTTAGGAGACCTACGCCATGAACACCACCAGCAAAATCAAATTGTTGCAGCGTTCACCATCCAGCGAGGCCGAAGAGGCCAGCTTTAATCTGGGCATGGTGGAGGGGTTGAAAAAAACCATCCGTCCCGATTTTGATTACGATACGGAATTGATGGTGGCCTCGGATGCCATCAAAGCCCTGATTCGTGAGGGGCAAGAGGAGGCTCTGGAACTGGAAAAGGCGGTGGGGTATTACAGTGGCCTGATTTATGCCGTGGTGGAGGATGTCTTCGAAGCTCAGGCATCGGGCTATCAAGAGTTACACCTTCTGCGCCGTCAGGTGGAGGTTGCGTCTGCCCTTTAAGGGGCACTACACTCCCGCCAAAACCGCCATGCGTATGGCCACGCCTGCGGCCACTTGGTTTTGAATCATACAGGCTGGATGATCCACCAACGCACTGGCAATTTCCACATTCCGGTTAAACGGCCCCGGATGCATGATCAGGGCCCCCGATTTCAGACGTTTTGCGTCTTCTTCTTTCAGCCCAAAATCATTTAAGTAACGGGATAAATCGGGTATGACAGCCATACGCTCTTTTTGAACCCGCAGCATCATAATGGCATCGGCATCGGGCAAAATATCTTGCAATCTTTTGTGCCGTCGATAGGGACCCGTCAGATCCAAGGGATCATCGTTATCAGCCACAAGATGAACCCCTACCCCCAAACGCGGCAACAGGGCCAAATGGCTGCGGGCCACGCGGGAATGTTGGATATTCCCGCAGATGACAATTGTTCGGTTTGTCAGGTCATGGCCCCATGCGCTCCGCATCACCAGAACATCGCCCAGAGCCTGCGTGGGGTGGGCGCGGGTGCCGTCCCCCGCATTGATCACGCGTACGTTTTGTAAGGAAGACAGATCCTGAATGGCCCGATTTTCAGGATGCCGCACGGCCACCGTGGTGACGCCCATGGCCGACAGGGTACGCACGCTGTCCCGTAAATCTTCCCCCTTTTGGGCGGCGCTGGTGGCCATGTCTAAATTTAAAACCTCCATCCCCAGCCGACGCGCCGCGATGGTAAAGGAACACCGCGTGCGGGTTGAGGGTTCATAAAACAACGTGGCAAGCCACCCTTTGATCTGGGGATCAGGCATGCGGTGTTCGTAAAGGTTTTGGCCAAGGGTTAACAAGGTCCCTAGGTCTTCGTCGGATAAAGAGGCAATATCCAGAAGATGATGCATATTAGTCCCTCTCAACCTCAGAAATCACCCCATTTTCTAGGCGCACCACCCGATCGGATGCCGATGATAGGTGATCGTTATGGGTGGCAATCAGGGCGGCAGTGCCTTCTTCGTGGGCGGCCGCCAGCAACATTTGAAAAACCAGCATGGCGTTGGTGGGATCCAGATTCCCCGTGGGTTCATCGGCCAAAAGCACTTTGGGACGATTGGCCAAAGCGCGGGCAATGGCCACCCGCTGTTGTTGCCCACCAGAAAGTTGCTGGGGCATTTTATGGATATGATCTTGCAGCAAAAGACGGCTGAGAAGGTCCATGGCCCTGATTCTGGCATCCAGTGTGTTGGCCCCGTTGATTTGCTGGGGCAACATGACATTTTCCAAAACGGTGAATTCGGGCAGCAAATTATGAAATTGAAAAATAAACCCGATATGACAACGCCGCAAAACGGTGGACTGCGCGGCGGAAAGGCGGCGCGTGGACTGCCCCAAAATCACCACATCCCCATCATCGGGCTTTTCCAAAAGGCCTGCGATATGCAACAGCGTGGATTTCCCCGTTCCAGAAATACCCAGCAGGGCCGTCACTTTTCCTGGGGGCACTTCAAAATCAACACCGCGCAAAACCTTTAGCAGGCGGCCATTACCCTGAGGGTAGGCCTTAGACAAGCCAGACAGGATGAGGGGGGAGGCGATTTTATTCATTGCGAATGGCCTCCACAGGATCTAAACGGGCGGCCTTGCGGGCGGGATAAAGGGTGGCCAAGAGGGAGAACAATAAGGCAATCCCCACCACCAACGCCACTTCGTTCCAATCCAGAATGGCGGTGATTTCAGAAAGAAAATAGATTTCCTTTGAAAACAAATCTGTGTTGGCCATCCGTTCAATAAACCGACGGATGCTTTCGATGTTGTTGGAAAACAAAACCCCCACAGAAAATCCCAGAGCGGTGCCTAGCACGCCAATGGTGCTGCCCGTCATCATGAAAATGCGCATAATGCCCGCTGGCGTCAGGCCTAGGGTTCTCAGGACCCCAATATCCCGACTTTTGGCCTTCACCAACATGAACAGGGTGGCCACGATGATGAAGGTGGCAATGATGGTAATCAGGGTTAGGATGATGAACATCACTGTGCGCTCTACCTCCAGCGCATTGAAAAAACTGGCATTCATGGTTTGCCAGTCCCGCGCAATCCAAAAGGTGGGCAACAGAGAGGCCAAAGCTTGCTTAGCTTCGGTGATCCCTTCGGCGTTGTTGAGCGTCACCTCCAAACTATCCACAGCGGTGGGGGCGTAGCCAAAAAAGGCTTGGGCTTTGTCTAAAGGGATAAAGGCATAATAGGCATCATATTGTTGTAAGCCTGCCCGAAAAAATCCACCCACCGTAAACACCATGGCGCGGGGCACGAGGCCAAAGGGGGTTTTGGACGCCGTGGGAGACAGGAAGCGGACTTTATCCCCGATGTTGAGTCCATAATCATCCGCCAGATCCGCCCCGATGATCACCTGACCCTGACGAAAATTGTCTAACGCTTTAGGTGTTAAGCCGTTCATCAAAGAGGGACGGGCGGCAAAATCCCCTTCCCGAATACCGCGGATCACAGCACCGCGGGCCCGATCCCGCGCCTGCATCAGGACCTGCTTTTCAATTTGGGGCACAACGGACGTGACAGAGGGGATGGTTTGAATGGTTTTTAAGGTCGCGGCATAATCCGGCGCCCCCTGTCCAGGTTGATAAACGCTGATATGACCATTCAGGCCGATGATGTGGGATAAGAGCTCCACCCGAAACCCATTCATCACGGACATGACAATAATCAACGTCGCCACCCCCAAAGCAATCCCAATTAAGGAGAGGATACCAATAAGGGTAATAAAGCTTTCTGTGCGCTTTGGGCGTAAGTAGCGGATGGCAATGGCCATTTCGGTGCGCAGGGGCATGCCCAGACCTTGGTTCACGGTGGAATTAAGACAACTCTACAAAATCCTTTTGAAAAAAGCCATGTCAAAATAGGGCGGGCAATCGCATTAGAATCTAGCTAAAATTCGCAAAAAGATTTAAATAGCCAGCAAGATCCCATGAGAAGGAGTTTTGCATGCTAAAGCCTATGCGCGAGTACATTGAAAATACTGAGGATCCGAGGCGTGGCAATGCAGGGCTGTTAATTCCTAATAAATCAACACCATGGATCCCCGCTTTCGTGGGGATGACACTGTTAATAGAAGTGCCCAGAAAAGGGTGAGGGGCGATAAATCCTCCCGCCGAGGATTGCTGAGGGTGAGGGTGTCGTACGTTAAGCCCATGGGAAGATTTCCAAATTTTGACAACCACAACATTAAAATTACACGGAAAAACAAAAACATCAATTTTTTTTGATGACGGAATGTGACAGATGTCACGGTTTTTTTGGGTAAAAGGCGTTAAGAAAAAGCGCTAAGGGATCAAAAGGAGAGCGCTATGAGGCAAGAGGAAGATGTCAGTTTTTGGCAGCATGTTGGGGGCGTTTTGGCGATACGAACCATGCCCAAACCCTATCGAATGGCAAGAACGATGCCGCCAAAAGAGACCAAAGGCGTTCAGGAAACGCTTAATTTTTTAACAAAATTCATGGTTTTTCAAAATTTTAATGTGGCTGTAAATGCTAACAAAACTCAAAAAGATCTTGTGCAGATTCTCAATGATGGCTTGGGTGAAAACAACACCCTGAGCAGCTATCAACAGTTTTTCAAGCGCCTTGATTGGGACTTGTATTTGACGGTTGCTGCTGTTGCCATGCCACCAGAGTTGCCTGATGTGGAGGAGGCAAAAAATACATTATTGCGTGATATTTTTATTTTTCAACATGTTATGAAGACGTTAGGGCGTGTCATCATTTAAGCGAGAAAGATGGATTTTTCTGGATGCTGAGGCGAGAAACTGGCAAAAAACGGTCGATATACTGGCCGTATATTGACTGTTTTTTGGCAGAATTCACAGCCCAGCATACGGGAAAAGCCGCTTTTGAG
>CANGYP010000019.1 GCA_947458235.1 Alphaproteobacteria bacterium | reverse complement strand
GCATCAAAAAATGCTCTCTTACCACTTGGGATAATTCGTTCGCGGCACGTTGCATCGTGCTCCTCCTTGTTTTTATGATTTCCTTAAACCACAAAATACACGGAAAACGAATTATCTCAATAGGCTAGCGCAAAGTGTACGGTAGTAAGTGTTTTTCCATCCATTTGAAATCTTTTAAGCATGGACCTGCCAACGTTTACCGAAATTTCACGCTCAAATAACCCATCTGGAATCATAACATTACAAATTTTTTGTCCAGAAAATTTTGTTCCATCAATGCTAAGTGCAACATATACACCCCTTTCTTTGCAATCTTGGATAGATTCTAAGAGTCGTTTTAGCTGAAAGCCTTGTGCTCCGTACAAAATATTTTGGTGTTATCTTCGCCAGCGACGTTACCGTAGTCTTTGCTATATCCCACCACCAGACCCAAGGCATCTGAGGATCCTACAAGCTCGGGCTGCATAGTGTAGCCCATTTCGACGGTTTGCTCCTGACCCTCAGCGGATAAGTCATAGCGTTGGTTGGCAAAGGTATAGCCGCCGTTGGTGGTGTCGTAGCCCGTAGCTTGGCTCAGGTATCCAGAACCTTCGGTGACACGAAGAGGCTCACGGTAAGATACGGTCAACGCATCTCCCTGATTCATGACATCTCGATTCACCAGGCCCAGTGTAAGGTTGGTGCTTTTGAGAGAATCAAAATCCATTTCAGCCGCTTCGTCGACTTGGGTATTGGCATAACCAAAAGCGCCCACAAGAGTGGTATCATCTGTCAATCCCAGGCCAGCAGAAACAACCTGATACGTGGTTTTAGAACCGTTGGCATCAGCAGAACCGCTAAAATAGGATCCTAACACCGTATCGGTTTCATTCATAATCCCCGTTGTCAAGCTTAACCAGCTGTGGTCCGTGACATTGTGGCGGATTTCCACATCTTGAGCAAACGATTTGGCGTCATTGCCCGCCAACACCGACTCTTGAGTCTGGGCAAAGGCACTTTCGCTAAAGCCAGAACTGAGTAACATTTTGGTGTTATCTCCCAAATCCACATCCACACCAAAACGGCACATATCTTGATTTTCCATGACGGTGGGGGCCAATGATAACCCACTAACACTATTCTCCACGGAGGCGTTGGTTAAGGCTGTCACGGGGGAAAGAGCCCCCCCTTTGTAGCCCCGCATGTCATCAAGGGATAATCCCACCTTTGTTGAATCCACCCCTAAATCCATCTCCTGACGCAAAGCACTGACGCTTTTCCAGCCTGTTTGGGGGCCACTTTCCTCGTCTGAAAAACCTGGCTGTGCACTTAATACCGCATCAAACTGGGATGATTATAAAACTTCAGAGTACCATTGTAAATATTTTTGATTTTTAGTCATTTTTTTTAAACCCCATCAATCTCCTTTTCCACAATAGGCACAATATCACTAGCGGCAAATTGGCGATAGATCTTGCCGATGTATTCGCCCATAATGCCGATCAAAAGGGCATTTATCGCCATGGAAATGAGAACAAAGATCAGAATAGCCGTAATTCCGCGTGGTAGGTCTGCCCCCAGAAAGAGCCTGTCGATGGCAAAATAAAGACTGAGCATTACGGCCCCAAAAGCAATAAAGATCCCCATCAATGTTGCCATCCGCAGGGGGAAAATCGATGTGTTCACAATGGCATCGGTGGCCAGTTGGATCAACCGCAGGCTGGGGAACTTACTGACCCCAATTTCTCGGGCATCCCGTTTGTATTCAATGCCGATTTTGGAATACCCAAAGCCGAAAATGGTCCCGCGCAGATAGGGATCCGAGAGTTTAATCGCCGTTAAATGATTGATAATATCCCGATCAATCAGCATAAAATCCCCCGCATCGTTGGGAATATCATAACTACTGACACCGCGAACCAGTCGATAAAATAATTTTCTGAGCGACGTGATGATCAACCCTTCTTGTCTATCCTTTCGGATGCCATAAACGATTTTGTGGCCTTTGTGCCAATGGCCCAGCATTTCTTCCAGCATTTCCGGAGGGTCTTGCAAGTCAACATCCAGTTCCAACGCAGCATCCCCCTTGGTTTTGGAATAACCGTACCAGATGGATTTTTGATACCCAAAGTTTTTGGAAAACCGAAAAACCCGGATACGGGGATCGTTTTGGGCAAAATCCTGCAAGCGCTCAAACGTCGCATCGGTGCTGCAGTTGTCCGTCATGACAATTTCAAAATCATAGTGATCTGAGAGTTTTTCTATAACAGCAGAGACTCTTTTATAATAAGCACCCAAACCGTCTTCTTCATTATAAACAGGGGTGACGATGGAAATCAGGGGCTTTTTGGGTGTCATGATGCTGCCTCTTTTTCTAAAATGATGCTTAGGCCTTCTTTCAACGAAACCTTGGCCTCCCAATGGGGCAGTTTTTTGCCAAAGGAGGGGTCCATAATTTGAAAGGGATAATACGCTTTTTGGCCCCATTGGATAGAAAACGGTGCGCCGGTAAGGGTTTCTAACATGGCCACAATGTCCTTTAGCGTGTACGTTCCCTGTCCATAAACCCCATAAATCGTATGATTTTTAGGGGTGTTTGGCAGAAAATTCATGGCCTGAATATACGCATCCACCACATCATCGATAAACGTCATCTGTAATTTTTGCTCGCCCGGGCTCAAGTCAAAGGATTTCCCTACATGGCGATTTTTAATCAGCAGATTCAGCAGTTTGTTTCTGGGATCCTCATAGCCATAAACATCATACAGGGTCAGGGAAATGGCCCGTATTGTCCCATCCAACGTATAAAAATCGATAATGTCTTCAAAGGCCTTTTTGGTGGCGGCGTACAGACAAATGGGCTGATAGGCCTCTCCCCGATAATGCTGCCAATAGGTGCTGGTGTTGATAAAATGGGAACAGCCATACTGTTTCATGGCCTGTAACAGAAGCGTTCCCAAGGTGATGTTTGTTTCGATCATGGGGGCGATTTGTTCGGGAGAACAATCATACTGCGCCAGGGAGGCCAAATGAATCACGGTATCAAAGGATTGTTTTTGAAAAACAGCTTCAACACTAGCATACGTTCCCTCGTAAACACGATATGTTATGCTTGGCGTGTCTTTGACCTCGGACGTGGGCCGAATTAAGGCTGTGACGTTATGCCCTGTTTTTATCAGTCTCCGAATCAGATGCTTTCCGATAAAGCCCGTGCCGCCTGTGATGAGAATCTGGGCCATGGTTTATTTCATCCACATCAGGGCAACCCCCACCAGAATAAGAACACTTCCCAGGATTTTGTAAATGGTTAGACTTTCCCCAAAGAAAAAATAACTTAAGCCCACAATAAAAACATAAGAAACCGCCACGGTGGGATAGGCAATGGAGAGGTTGATCTTTTGCAGAGAAACAATATAGAGGAGGGCCGAAACGAAATAGAGGCCCATGCCAACAATGAGCTTGGCATTCAAAAAATGCCAATAAAACGCCTGATTTTCTATCCTGGGGGTCAGGGCGAAGAGCTTAAACAGCAGCTGCGCCACAATAGCAAGGGCAATGGAGAAAAAAAGAAGGAAAACGTGCATGAAATCGGAGCCAGCGGGGCCTGCTAAGACGCTTTGGGCAGATTTTTTCCCGTTTTTTCCCGCATAAAATCCGCAATGACGCTGTGCATATGGTCAAACATCGCATCATTCAATCCATGGTGACAGGCCAGTAAAACCCCGCCGCGCATGATGCGGTCGGCGTTGGCAAAGCCCTCTTTAGCTTTGCGCATTTCCAGATTTTTATACCCAGGCTGGCGGGTAATGTTGCCCGTGAAGATAGTACGGGTTTGAATGTTGCGTTGTTCCAGATAGATTTGGAAATCACGGCGCTTAAAGGGGGCCGATTCTTTAATGACCACAGGATAAGCCAGCCACGGGGTACGGGCCCCCTCTGTTTGCTGGGGCAGCACGAAAAACTCTTCAAAATTTTTGAAAAAGGCGGTCTGGCGCGCAAAGTTTTTCTCACGGGTTTGGATATTGCTTTCCAGATCCTCCAGCTGGGCCAAGCCGAATGCGGCGCCGATTTCTGAGCCTTCCAGATTGTAACCAATGCGCTCAAAGATAAACTTTGCGTCATATTCGATGCCGTCCACATCCACGTTAAAGCGATTTTCGATGGATTCACTTTTTTCATCAAAAATGGATGATGAGCGACCCCACGAACGCAAGAGCTTTGATTGTTTCAGGTGTTCATCATCATTGATACACAGCATCCCGCCGTTGCCCGCGCAGTTGATAATGTGGGATCCATAAAAACTGGTGATGGACCAATCCGTCCAGACCCCACTGGATCGGCCATGCAGGGTGGCTCCCAGGGTATCCGCCGAATCCTCAATCACGCGCAGGTTGTGCCGCTTGGCAATGTCCGAAATTTTATCCCACTGGCATAAATTCCCCAGCAAGTTCGGGGCCAGAATCGCCACGGTTTTATCCGTAATCATGGCCTCGATCTTTTCCACATCGATGCAATAATCGTTATAGCCCACGTCCACAAAGGCCGGAATCAATCCGGATTTCACAATGCAGCCCACTGTTGTGGAAAACGTCAGGGCGGGGGTAATGACTTCGCTGCCTTTGGGGAAGCCCTCGGCCTCCATACCAACATAAAGGGCGGAAGATCCCGAATTCACAAAAACACCGTATTTTTTATCAAACAGAGCGGCGATTTTCTTTTCAAATGCGCCGGCATATTTGCTCATTTGCGTGCTTTCGTTCAGGCACTTCACCACCGCGTCAATTTCTTTTTGACCGTAAACGGTTTTGGCGTAGGAAACGGCAATGTTAGGACTCATGGTGGTACCTCTACTGTTGATGATGGATAAAGTCATGGACGGCCTGCTGGCACAAGGGTTTTATGTCAGCGGGGTTTTTGAAAAAAGCTTTGTACCACTGCGCCGTGGCCTCAATGGCCCCGTTGGTATCATAGTGAGGTGTCCAGCCCAAAACCTGAACTGCTTTGCTGGGGTCTAGGCGCAGCATTTGGGCCTCATGAATATGAACGACTTTGGGATCAAGGGTATAAGCCCCCTGCCCCATAACGGCAATAAAGCGCTTTGTTAGGTCCTCAACAGGAACAACGGCCTGATCTAAGGGGCTGAAATTAAATGCCCCTGAAAATTCCTTGGGGTTTTGATAAACGTGATGTCCCAGAATCAAATACCCGTGCAACACATCCAAAACATGCTGCCAAGGACGCACGGCGTGGGGATTTCTGAGGGCCACGGTTTCCTTTCGGGTAAAGGAATGGATGATATCGGGAACAATGCGATCGGTGGAAAAATCGCCGCCGCCAATGACATTGCCGGCCCGAGCGGAGGCTAGGCCAATCTCTTTTTCTTCATAAAAAGAACGGCGATAGGAAGCCGTCACAATTTCACTGCAAGCTTTACTCGCCGAATACGGATCATACCCCCCCAGCGCATCGGTTTCGCGGTAAGGCCACACCCATTCATGATTTTCATAGCATTTATCGGTGGTGATATTGACCACAGCCTTGATTGATTTTAGGGTTTTCGCCGCCTCTAAAACATGCACCGTCCCCATGACATTGGTCGCATAATTGCCGATGGGGTCCACATAAGACGCCCGCACCAAGGGCTGCGCTGCCAAATGAAAAATAATATCCGGCTGGGCATCGGTTATGGCAGTTTGTAAAGCTTCATAATCCCGAATATCCGCAATGTGCGATGTTATATCTGTGGCCACTTTGGCCCCAGAAAACAAAATATCCTGCCCCTCATCTGGGGACAGGGCGTAACCAATGACTTTGGCCCCCAAGTGTTTGAGCATCAAAGACAGCCAGGCACCCTTAAATCCCGTATGTCCCGTGACAAAAACGGTTTTGTTTTGATAAAAAGAGGCAATCTCTAAGCGCATCGCCTACCATGTTTTCCAAGGGGCCTTTTGGGATTGCCAGAGATCCTCAAGATAATTTTTATCCCGCAGGGTATCCATGGGCTGCCAGAAACCGTTATATTTGTAGGCCATGAGCTGGCCGTCTTCGGTAATTTTTTTCAGGGGCGTTTGTTCCCATATTGTTTCATCACCCTCGGTGATGTAGTCCAGAACCTTGGGGGAAAGTACAAAAAACCCACCATTGATAAAGCCCCCATCGCCCTTGGGTTTTTCCTGAAATTTTTTGATCTGATTGCCGTCCATGTCCAGTGCCCCAAACCGCCCTGCGGGTTGTACCGCTGTCACCGTGGCCAGTTTGCCATGCCCCCGATGAAACGCGATGGATTCCGCAATATTCACATCGGACAGGCCGTCACCATATGTCAGGCAAAACGCGTCTTCATCTTTAATATAGTCCCGAACGTTTTTAATCCGCCCCCCTGTCATGGTGTGTTCGCCCGTATCCACTAGGGTGACTTTCCACGGCTCAGCATGGGAATTGTGGACCTCCAGCCGATTATTGGCCATATCCACAGTGACATCGGACATATGACGGGGATAGTTAATAAAGTACTCCTTGATCATATACCCCTTATACCCCAAGCAAATCACAAAGTGATTCACCCCATGATGGGCGTACATTTTCATAATATGCCATAAAATAGGCCGCCCCCCAATTTCCACCATGGGCTTGGGCTTCACGGCGGTTTCTTCGCTGATGCGGGTACCGAGACCACCGGCGAGAATGACGGCTTTCATGGGGATTCCCTTTTAGGATGAGAAGTTTATTTGAGTGCACCCTAAATTATTTTTCAGAGACTGACTAGGGAAAGTTTTTCTTGACATGCGGCTCAAATGGTTTCATCTGAGCCTTTAGATCATTAAGAAACGGTCAAGAAAATAATGATAAAAACCATCACCCACCGCATTGACAAATATAATGATATTCCTTCATGGGATCTTTGGCGACGTTTGAAAAACGTATCGTTCGGCAGTTTCCAACTGTCGACGTCGTTACTTTTTACGCTGGTTTTTTATCTACCGTTTTTGGGGGATGGCGTTGCCTATTTGGGGTTTCTTTATTTGGGCGATCAGATCAATTTATGGGTTCCGCAGCTTTTTAACACGATCACCTTTAACAAGGATTTTTTTGGTCCTGTATTTTGGCTTTTTGGGTATGTGTGTTTTGGTGATTGGATTTGAGGCGTTTAAATTTTTGGGCAGGGCTTCTTTACAAAGGAGGTCAAAGGCCCTAAGTTAAGCTCCTTTGTTTTCTTTGCTTCATCAGGTTACAATATGTCCAAACCCACCGCCCTCATCACCGGCATCACTGGCATGGTTGGATCCCATATGGCCGATTTTTTGCTGGAAAACACCGATTGGGACATCCACGGGATGTGCCGGTGGCGCAGTCCCCTCGATAATCTTCAGGACCACGTGGCCCGCATCAACAAAAAAGACCGCCTGTTTTTGCATTATGCCGATTTGCGGGATTGCATTGGGATTGACAAGGTCGTTCGGGATGTGAAACCCGATTTCGTTTTTCATTTGGCCGCCCAGAGTTACCCCAAAACCAGTTTTGACTCCCCGCTGGATACCTTTGAAACCAACATTCAGGGCACTGCGCGTTTACTAGAGAGCCTCCGCCAGCACAAACCCGATGCGATTATCCATAATTGCGCTTCTTCTGAGGTGTTCGGCCGCGTGCCCAAGGAAAAACTCCCCATTGTTGAGGATTGCACGTTTCACCCCGCCTCTCCCTATGCCATTTCCAAGGTGGGCACGGATTTGATCGGGCGTTATTACGGCGAAGCTTACGGCATGACGGTCATGAGCACCCGTATGTTCACCCACACGGGTCCCCGGCGCGGGGATGTGTTTGCGGAATCTACCTTTGCCAAACAAATTGCCATGATCGAGATGAACATGATCCCCCCCGTGGTGAAAACGGGGAATCTGGAATCGCTGCGGACCTTTGCTGACGTCCGGGACGCCGTGCGGGCGTACCATATGTTGGTCACCATTAACCCCATCGCCGGCGAATATTATAACATTGGCGGGCAATACACCTGCACCATTAAGGATATGCTTCACCACCTGATTTCCCTTTCCCCCCTGAAAAATCAGATTAAGGTCGAAGAAGACCCCGAGCGTCTCCGTCCCATCGATGCGGATTTGCAGGTTCCCGATACCACCAAATTTGAAAAACACACAGGCTGGAAACCCGAGATTTCCTTTGAAAAAACCATGCAGGATCTGCTGGATTACTGGCGGGACCGCGTGAAAAAGGGACAGCAGTTTTTGCAGCGGTAGGGTCCCTCCCCCCATGCCACCCCTGATCCGCCTAAAAATATCCTACGACAAAGACACCTTTCGCACGGCGATGATGGCGTTGTAACCTTTCATGGACATTCCCGCCTCCATCGCCGCTCTTCAGGAACGGTTACGTTTTCTTGAGGCTGAACTTGTGCGTGTGCTTGCGGACATTGAAGCCTTGTATTTCACCGAAGCCCAGGCGCAACAGCCGTCTGCCTCAACATCACCAAAGGTGCTGACACGGGTTCATCAGCAATCCCCAGAATCTGAGAAAATCTCCCTATTCCGCTCATTATTCCGTGGCCGGGACGATGTGTTTCCCCATCGCTGGCACAACGCCAAAACAGGCAAATCGGGCTATTCCCCCGTGTGCGGCAATGAATGGGTGAAGGGCGTGTGTGAGAAACCCAAGGTCAAATGCGGGGAATGCCTGAATCAACGCTTTATCCCTGTCTCGGATGCCATCATCCGCAATCACTTGCGCGGAAAAGATCCAAACGATACATGGGGTAATGATTTTATTGCAGGGGTGTATCCATTGCTCGCGGGCGATACGTGCTGGTTTCTGGCGGCGGATTTTGATAAGGAACATTGGCAACGGGATGCAGCAGCCTTTCTTGCAACCTGCGTGGAGCATAAAATACCCGCTGCACTGGAACGATCGAGGTCTGGCAACGGTGGTCATGTGTGGATCTTTTTCAGTGAGCCCGTCCCTGCCGTGGATGCCCATGCTCTGGGGACATGGCTGCTGACAGAAACCATGGAGCGGCATCCCGATTTGGGTTTTTCATCCTATGACCGGCTGTTTCCCAGCCAAAACATCATGCCGCTTGGGGGTTTCGGCAACCTTATTGCGCTGCCATTGCAGTACAAACCCCGCCAGCAGGGCAACAGCGTTTTTGTTGATGCGCAGTTCAATCCCTATCCTGATCAGTGGGCGTTTCTCAGCGGCCTGCAGCGCTTGTCTCTAGCCGAAGTGCAGGCACATGTGCACAAAGCCGCCCAATCGGATCGGGTCACGGGCGTGCGGCACCCCATCACCGATGAAGAAAGCACCACCCCGTGGACAATGACGCCCTCCCGCCAGCCCAAGAAGGTCTCCTTCCAAGAGCCCCTACCATCTAAACTGACCGTTGTATTGGGTTCACAGATATTTGTGCCGCGTGAGGGATTGCCTGCCCCCCTCATCGCCCGCATAGTGCGTCTTGCCGCCTTTCAAAACCCAGAATTTTACCGCGCACAAGCCATGCGCATGCCTACCTTTGACAAGCCCCGCATTATTGCCTGCGCCGAACTGTTCCCCCAGCATCTTGGCCTGCCGCGTGGGTGCATGGATGAAGTGCGGGAACTGCTTCATGAGCACAAGATCACATTGGTAATTGACGACAAGCGCAATACTGGCAAACCTCTGGCGGTGCGTTTTGCGGGAACACTGTATCCTGAACAAAAAGCAGCCGTAAAAGCCTTAACCGCCCACGATATCGGGATTCTGGCGGCAACAACGGCTTTTGGCAAAACCGTTGTCGCTGCCCAGATGATTGCCAAACGCAAGCGTAACACGCTGATTTTGGTACACCGAAAACAACTCCAGGAACAATGGCGGGAACGCCTGCAAACGTTTCTGGATGTGGATGCCAAAATGATTGGCATCATCGGTGGCGGCAAGCGCAAACCCACTGGTAAGATTGACATTGCCTTGCTGCAAAGCCTGACACGCCAGCAAAGCGTGGACGATATTGTGGCAAACTACGGCCATGTGATTGTCGATGAATGCCATCACCTTGCCGCCGTCAGCTTTGAAGCCATTATGCGTGCCGCCAAGGCAAAATATGTGCTGGGACTTTCCGCCACGGTGGCGCGCAAAGACGGTCATCATCCTATCATCCTCATGCAATGCGGCCCGGTGCGCTATCATGTGGATGCCAAAAAGCAGGCCGCCGTGCGCCCGTTTCATCATCGTTTGATCTGGCGGGATACAGCGTTTCAGATGCCCCCATATCCCTTGCGTACAGAACGCCTGACCATTCAGGAGATATACGCGGCGCTCACCCAAGATACGCCGCGTAATAACATGATTGTGCGCGACGTCCGGCAGGTGCTCAGCGAGGGGCGAAAGCCACTGGTGCTCACCGAGCGCAAGGAACACGTCGCCATTTTGGCAGAAAAGCTGGGGGATTCCGGTGTGCCGGTATTTTTGCTGCATGGCGGTCTCAGTGCAAAGGAACGCAGACTTGCGCTGGCGCGGCTTGCAGCGTTGCCTGCAGAATTGCCACGCCTCCTCATCGCCACGGGCCGTTATATCGGCGAGGGGTTTGATGCGCCAGAACTGGACACATTGTTTTTGGCGTTGCCGATTTCGTGGAAAGGCACGCTGGCGCAATATGCAGGGCGTTTGCACCGTCTGCACCCCGATAAAACCGAAGTGCGGGTGTATGATTACCGCGATAGCAACATCCCCATGCTGGCCAATATGGCGGAAAAACGACGGCTTGGGTATCGGGCGATTGGGTATGAAGAGACAACAATGGCATTACTTTAGGGGAAACACCTCCCTCAGTTCATCCAAACACTCGCTCAAATAATCCGCATAACCCCAGCCAAAATCGGCAACACGATTATATTCCTGTTCCAGCTTGGCAAGCCACGCCTGTGCCAGAGCCCCATCCTTTTGCTTAATGAGTGTTTGAACGATGCTGTTAAACATGGATTCCAAGCTGCTGTAAAACGACTCCGTGATGTCCCCAAACGCCAGCGTAAAGTCATTGCCACACTGCACATAATACAGCATCAGTTCCAGCGTTTCCTCCAGCCTGCCACTGGCTTTTTTGAATTCGTTGACCGCCTTGCGGGCTTCACCAAGGCGCAAGGGGCGCGCGTGATTGGTGGAAATGGCGTTACGGATGCGTTTTTTATAGGCTTCAAGGTGTTCTGGACCACCCGCACCCCCCAAAAAACGGCTGTGGAAAAAGCTCTTGGTGGCAGAATTCAGTTTATACACATCTTGCAGTGTGCCCAGCAGTTGCTCGTGGGAAAATTCCGACAGAACGGCTTTGACGTCTCTCCAACTTGCTGTTTGCTTTGTCATTTATGCGTCCTGCCAACGCACGGCTTTAAGGATGGCTTCGTCGCCACCCAAAAAGGTGAATTCTATTTCCAGCGTCCCATCGTCCAGCACTTCCGCCCAGCCAGAACCACTAACCTCATCAAATTCGTCACTGCCGTGAAAGGTGAAAGCCATCATGGTTTGTGAGTATTCTAAGGCTAATAGGACATCCACAACGCCGAAGGTGATTTCGCTATGATTTTTGCTATTGGGATCGGCAAAGATAGCTTTGGCAGGTTCGACCAGATCCAGATAGTCTTTATCCCATTGGTCGGATTCCATAATCCGCCATTTTCCCACGACAGGATGAGGTAATTTTTGTGTGACGCTGGTAGAGGGTAAAGTCATGATGCATGCATAGCAAAAACCAGGGCTGTGGTGCAAGAAAATATCCCTAAAAATGAAAGACAGAGAGGCATTATGCCCAAAAAATGACATCCCAATCGCGCCGACAAAATAGGTGTGCCCTTGATGTTGCCGTCACAGCACTCCCGAATCCTCTGCCCTCAACACCCCCACATACCCCCGATACGCAAACACACGATCCCGCTGTTTGCCGGATGCTTCGGCCACAATCCCTAACAGCTGTAAATGCTTAAGCGCGGCGGTCACAGTGGGTTGGGTGAGGCCAAGGTCAGCAGCAGCGGTGGGAGATCCACAGAGGCAGCCGTTATTAAAAGATAAGGCTCCATGTTGGGGTGGCGTATAATTTGTGTGAAAAAAATGAATTGTTCTCTGATCTATTCACTCCTATAATGTAGTGTAGTGCGCATGCACCTGTCCGTGTCTATTTTTAGGAGGTTTCTATGGCGATCTTGCTTCGTACCGTCATGTTGGTTCTGGTTTTGTCAGCATCATCATGGGCCGCAGGACCCCAAGCCTCAGATGGCAATCGCCCTGCGATGTGTAAACCCCCGTTTGAACGGTCTATTGAGGCCCTAAAGCCGCCTGCGGATCTTGAAAAAAAGCTTCGCGCTATCGCCCAAAATCAGGGAGATGTGCTGCGGCAGGCTCGATCTGATATGAGGGATAAAAAACGTGCTCTTTATCAGGGGCTTGAAAAGGAAGCCACAAAAGAGTCTGACCTGAAAGCCTTGTTTAAGGACTACGACGCGGCTTCTTCTGCTTTGAACAGTGCCCGATTTGAGTCGGAGTTGCAGGTGTGGCGTTTGTTAACCCCAGAGCAAAGAAAAGTCTGGTTTACTTACAGAAAATGCAGCCGTGATGGTGTGATGATGCCCCCAGCCTCTGCGCCCAAAGGATCCATGATGGATCACAACATGATGAACCACAAAATGCCTCCAAATGCTTCTCCCGCCCCCATGGAGGGGGACGCCCCCATGGACGAGCGTTGATCCTGAATCCCCAGACATCATGTCCCAACGTATTTTGGTGATTAAACACGGTGCCTTTGGCGATTTTGTCCAAGCCATGGGTGCCTTTGAGGCCATAAGATCCCATCACGCGGATGATCGGATCGCCCTGTTAACCTGCGCCCCATATAACAAAATTGCCGCAGATGTGCCGTGGTTTGACGAGGTGCTTGAGGATAACAAGCCTAAGTTTTTTGACATCGAGGGCATAGTTCACTTGCGATCATGGTTTTTAAGCCAGCGTTTTGATCGTGTGTACGACCTGCAAAATAGCGATCGTACGGCGTTTTATTTTTGGATGCTCTGGCCCTATCGTCCTCATGGATGGTCAGGGGTGGTGGCTGGGTGCAGTTATCGTCACAACACGCCCCACCGCAAAACCATGCACACCATTGAACGCTTGAATGAACAGTTGACCTTGGCGGGCATCACCCATGTTTATCCCCCACGGGTGGATTGGGCGGTGTCACCTGATGTGGCGTGCCCTCAGGGGGCTTTTGCCATGTTGGTGCCTGGGGGATCGGCTCATCGTCCAGAAAAACGCTGGCCTGTTTCTCATTACATCGAGGTTGCCAAGGTTTTGATGCAACGTAACATCACGCCCCTTTTGATCGGTACACAGATTGACGCGGACCTGAACCAAGCCATCAAAAAAGCCGTACCTGCTTGCATCGACATGACAGGCCAAACCCAGTTTCGGGATTTGGCCACATTGGGACGAAAGGCAACTTTTGCCATCGGTAATGACACGGGCCCCTTGCACCTAATCAGTGTGGCGGGTGCCCCCACTGTGGCTCTGTTTTCCTATGCATCGGATCCTGTCCGCTGCGCCCAGCGGGGTCCATGGGTTACAATTTTTCGGGAAAAAAACTTGTCGGATGTTTCCCCCCGTGTGGTCATCGAAGCCCTAGAACCCTTTTTTAACAAAGGCATATAACCATGGATCCCTTTTTTTCTTCGCAAAAAGGGTTTTTTATCACCTCGGCCATCATGG
This sequence comes from Alphaproteobacteria bacterium, assembly GCA_947458235.1. Taxonomy (GTDB): domain Bacteria; phylum Pseudomonadota; class Alphaproteobacteria; order JAJTHO01; family CANGYM01; genus CANGYM01. The sequence goes on along the minus strand of CANGYP010000019.1, from coordinate 7,395 downwards.
TCATGGTGACGTTTTTAGTTTTCTATTTCAGCCCCTTAACCAAGAGTTTACTGTTGGTTTATGCGTGGTGCTTTTTTCTTTTGATTGCCAGCTTGGTTCTTTTTGGTCTTGTTTTTTTTCAACATTACAAGCGAAAAAAAACCATACGATCTCGTTTTTCGGCACTGTCCTATACACGGGGTCAACAGGTGATTTTGCAGGATAAGGATCTGCTTCAGGCCTATTTTTTTAATGCCCCCTTTGGATTGGCCCTTTTGGAGGAAAACCGTAAAATCAAAAGCATGAATCCAGCCTTTTGTGACATGATCGGGTTGGCCGAAGACCGCATTTTTAATCATGATTTTCTGGATTTTATTGATGATTCCCAGAAAACATACATCGCTTCTCAATTTGAAGCTTTTGTTGCGGAAAAGCGTTACATTCGGTTTGAAGTGCCCCTGAAATCCTTCAATGTTTTGAAAAAAATTGATATTTCTGGGCCCGAAAAAACATTGCTGGTGCATTTGCAATTTTTATCATCGGATAAAAAAAATCTGCCCGCAGAGTTTTTGGTGTACCTGATGGATATTACTGATCGAAAAATGCTGGAAATGCAATTTTCTCAGTCCCAAAAGATGCAAGCTGTGGGGCAATTGGCAGGGGGGATTGCCCATGATTTTAATAATTTGCTCACCGCCATTAGCGGTTTTTGTGATTTGCTGTTGCAGCGGCATATCGCGGGGGATCCATCATTTGCCGATATCAACCACATTCATCAAAACGCAAAACGGGCCACTGCGTTGGTGCGTCAGTTGCTGGCCTTTTCCCGTCAACAAAAATTGGAACTTCAGATTTTAAAGGTCCCTGATGCCATTGCAGAAATTACACATCTTTTGCAAAGGTTAATTGGGGAATCCATCCAGTTGGATGTTCAACATGTTAGAGAAGTCTGGAACGTTCGTGCAGACAAAACACAATTAGAACAAGTGATTGTCAATTTATGTGTCAATGCTCGGGATGCCATGGAGCACGGGGGGTCCTTGTTGCTGCGCACAGACAATGTGACCTTAGCAGAGTCTCTGAACATTGGTAATGATACCACCCCTGCTGGTGATTATGTGATTTTGAGCGTTACGGATACTGGTAAAGGGATTGACCCTGCTCATTTAACCAAGATTTTTGATCCTTTTTTTTCTACCAAAGAGGTTGGGTCAGGGACGGGGCTAGGTTTGGCAACTGTCTATGGGATTGTCCGCCAAAGTGGGGGTATTATTGATGTGAAGAGCGCCCTAGGGCGTGGCACAACCTTTAAAATTTATTTGCCCCGCTATATGGGGCCAGAGCGGGCTGTGGAAGCGCCAATCGAAGAAAAAACGGGTGATTTAACGGGCATGGGAACCATCATGCTTGTGGAGGATGAAGATCCCGTGCGCATTTTCAGCTCTCGTGTTTTAAAAAATAAGGGTTACACAGTTATTGAGGCCCGCAGTGGTGATGTAGCCCTGCAAATCTTGCAAAACGATCCAGATTTGCAAATCGATCTTTTGCTGACGGATGTTATGATGCCTGTGATCGATGGGCCAACCCTCATTGAAATCATGCGTAAAAAAACCCCTGATCTCAAAGTCATTTGTGTATCGGGTTATGCTGAAGAAAGTATCCGGCAAAAACTGGAAAGCTTGGATCATGTTCATTTTATCCCTAAGCCCTTTAGCTTGAAACAATTGGCGGGGACTGTTAAAATGGTTTTGGAGTCCTAAGAAAAAAGAATAAAGAAAAGCCATGAAGGCCGCATTGTGGTTATTGCTTTTGATGGTGGCCTTCGTTGGTGTTGCAAGCGCCAATCCCAATGCCATTATGGCCGTGAAGGTGGAGCCTCGCTCCATTCATCTGACCTTTTTGGAAAAAACAAAACCTGAAATGCGGGTGTTTACCTTGACGAATCCAGATCGTTTGGTGATTGATTTGAAACGAACCGCTTGGCAGGCCAAGGATCCTTCTTTGCCCCAAGGCAGCGTTATTAAGGGCTTTCGTCGGGCCAAAAACAGCCCTGATACCTACCGTTTGGTGTTTGATTTGGTGGGTAGTGCTTCGGTGGAGGCAGGTTATCGTCCCCCGATTCTGTCCATTGCGTTTTCCAAGGTCCGCCCTGCGAGCTCTCAAAAAATCGTAGGAAAACATACGCCCATTGCGCAGACCTTTCCCCCTCGGCCTGCGAAGGTTACTAAAAAAGATACTTCTCTACAACAGGATCAAGGCTTTGAAAAAGAATTAACAAAACACATGGCAACCCCACGGGCACCCGTTGTTTTATCACCCTCTCGGATAGACGATCAGACAGGGGATGGGGACGCAGCCTCTCCAAAAACAGATAGGACTGCCCCTGTTTCGGCAAGCGTTCCGCCAGACCCCCCTAAAAAAAGCACACATCCTGACCCAGATGATCCCATTGTGATTGTCTTGGACCCCGGCCATGGGGGTAAAGACCCAGGAGCTGTGGGCCAACGGGGGACCCAAGAAAAAACTTTGGTTTTAAAGGCCGCGCAGGAATTGGCCGCTGCCTTTCGGGCGTTACCAGGGTACAAAGTGGTGATGACTCGAAACGGGGATCATTATATTTCTCTCAGGGGGCGTATTGAGGTGGCGCGTTCTGCCAAAGCGGATTTGTTTATTTCCCTGCATGCCGATTCCGCCGTCAATCGTGAGGCCACGGGTATGTCCGTTTACACCCTGTCTGAACGCGCCTCGGATCGCGAGGCCGCCAAGTTGGCCAATAAAGAAAATCAGTCTGATATCATCGCGGGCGTTGATTTATCAGGGGAATCCCAAGACGTCAGCAATATTTTGATCGACCTAGTCCAGCGGGGGACCATGAATGCCTCAGCGGATTATGCCACACGTTTGGTGACAGAGCTGTCATCATCCATTAACCTGAAATACGAATCCCACCGCTTTGCTGGATTTGTGGTGTTAAAAGCACCCGATGTGCCATCGGTTCTGATTGAAATGGGGTATTTATCCAACCCCAAAGAAGAATGGTTATTGCTGCAAAAAAGTCACCGTGAAAAGTTGATTCAGGGCATTGTGGCGGCCACACAATCGTATTTCAGGGATCACCCTAAAAACTCTCAACATGTATCGTGGCAGCCCTAACGTATGCGCAGCACCCGCCGTTTTTTGGTTTTAACGTTTTCTGTCTTGCTGTCTCTGGCCATGGTGGGGGGGGTGGTGTTGGGGGTGGGGTATGTGTATTTCAGCCGGAATTTGCCCGATCATGAAACCCTGAAACAGTACACCCCAAAAATCACCACGCGCCTGTATGCTGCGGATGGTCAGATGATTACGGAATACGCCGAACAACGCCGTGTGTTTGTCCCCTATAGCATGATGCCCCCGCTGGTGGTGCAGGCCTTTTTGGCGTCCGAAGATGCGGACTTTTTTCGCCACAAAGGGGTCAGTTTGCGGGGGGTCACGCGGGCTGTGTTTTTAAATGCATGGTCATGGGTGAATCATACGGGGCGACGTCAGGGGGCCTCGACCATCACCCAGCAGGTGGCCAAAAATTTTTTGGTGGGGAATGAAAAATCCCTAGAGCGCAAAATTAAAGAGGCTATTGTGGCGTTTCGCATCGAAAAAGCCCTGTCTAAAGAAACCATTTTGGAATTGTACCTCAATGAGATTTATTTTGGTTTAGGCAGCTATGGCATTGGCAGTGCGGCCCAGCGTTATTTTGGCAAAGCCCTCACCGAACTCACCCCTGACGAAGCCGCGTTTCTAGCCGCTTTGCCCAAGGCCCCCAGCAACTATCACCCTGTGAGAAACCATGATGCGGCGCTGGCCAGACGCAATTGGGTTTTGTCTCGTATGGGGGAGATTGGCCTTTTAAAACCCGAAGAGGTGACATTGTATCAAAAAAAAACTCTCTTACCCCCCAAAGCTTTGACCCTTTCCTATGTTGATGCGCCCTATTTTGCTGAGGAAATTCGCCGTGACTTGGTGAATCGTTACGGATCACAGGCCCTGTACACGGGCGGATTGTCTGTGCGCACCACCCTTAATCCTATGATGCAAGATGAAGCGCAAAAGGCCTTCATGCGCGGGGCCGTGGCCTTTGATCGTCGGGCGCGGGCGTGGGATGGTGTGGTGGGACGGGCAGCCTCTTTGCCAACGGCCTGTGATGATGCCAACAGCCCCCTCTGTTGGCGACACTACGCCCATGCTTTCCAGCGTTTGGGATGGACACTGTTTTATATTCAATCCGTTGAAAAAGAGTCCTTATCGGGAATGACAGAGGGGGGAGATGCCCTCACGCTACCTCGCTCCGCTTTGGGCTGGAAAATGCGGGTTGCTAAGAAGGCGGGACAGCCTTTCCAGCCCATTACGTCGTTTCAGGATATCCTTTCTGCGGGGGATATTGTCTGGATTGCGCAGGGGTATGCACAATCTGTCCCCAAAACTTCGGAACAAGCGAACATATCCTCTACCCCCCCCCCCAACTCTTGGATGATCCAACAGGTGCCCAAGGTCAACGGGGCCATGATGGTTCTGGATCCCCACACGGGGCGTATTTATGCCATGGTGGGGGGGACGTCCTTTGATGGCAGTGAATTTAACCGTGCCACACAGGCCACGCGGCAGCCGGGATCTTCGTTTAAGCCCTTTGTGGCTTTGGCGGCGATGGAATCGGGGTATGCCCCGAATAGTCGCTTGTTGGATGCGCCAGTGGTGATGGAAATTTTGGGGGCAGATCAGGACCGTATCTGGAAGCCCAGCAATTATTCCGATGATTTTTATGGTCTCACTACCCTGCGGCGGGGCATGGAGCTTTCGCGTAACTTGATGACTGTACGTTTGGCGCTGGCCATGGGGCTAAAGCCTATACAGGATGTGGCACATCGGTTTGGGATTTATGATAAGATGCCCCCTTATTATTCCTCGGTCCTTGGCTCCAACGAAACCACCCTTTTGAGAATGACGCAGGCCTACGGCGAGTTGGTCAACGGCGGCAAAAAAATTCGCCCCTCTCTGGTGGACCGCATTCAAGATCGCCATGGAAAAACCATTTTTCGCCACGATAACCGCCCCTGTGCAACTTGTTTGGATCAGACGTGGCAGGATCAGAATCCCCCTGTTTTGCCCGATGATCGGGAAACTCTGGCGGATCCCCGTCATGTTTATCAGGTTGTGAATATCCTCAGTGGGGTTGTGGCGCGGGGGACAGGGGCCAAAATTGGTGCGACGTTTCCAGGGTATGCCTTGGCGGGAAAAACGGGGACCACCAACGACAGCCGTGATGTTTGGTTTTTGGGTTTTTCCCCCGATTTGGTGGTGGGGATTTATTATGGGTATGACCAACCCCAAACCTTGGGCCGCAAGGAAACGGGGGGCAGCGTCGCCGTGCCCGTGTTCATTGATTTTATGAAAACTGTTTTGCCCACCATGCCTTCTGTACCGTTTCGGATGCCTGCGGGCATTCGTTTGGTGTCCACCGATTTGCAATCGGGGGTGGTGGTGCCGCCAGATACCCCAGGCAGTATTGTTGAGGCCTTTATCCCTGGTCAAGATTTAGAGCAAAAAACCGTGGAAGTCCCTGGGGACAGCACGGGTCCGACCTCAGAGGGATTGGATGAATCCCCCGAAACCTTGGATGGAATTTATTGATGCCATATCTTAAAGGGTTTTGTTGGGTTGTTGTCCTGATGATGCTGTTGACGGGCAGCCCTAGCCTTTTTGCGGCGGCGCAAGCAGCGGGGCCGAGTTTAATTCGGGATGCAGAGGTAGAATCTGTGTTGCGGGATTTTTCCACGCCCGTTTTTGAGGCCGCAGGGCTTCATCCCCAAAGCATTCGCATTTTTATCGTCAATGATCCCGCCGTGAATGCCTTTGTGGCGGGGGGGCAGAACATTTTTTTTCACACGGGTCTTTTGATCAATGCCAAGCGTGCGGATGAGGTGATCGGGGTTATTGCCCACGAAGTCGGTCACATTTCCGGTGGCCATCTGGCCCGCACGCAGGATCAGTTGAACAAACTCAGCACGCCCCAGATTTTAACCTATGTTTTGGGAACCACAACCGCCCTTCTGTTGGGCAGTCCCGAAGTGGGCTTTGCCATTTTAACGGGCGGGGCCCAGTTGACTTTGCAAAATTTTCTACAGTACAGCCGCACCCAAGAACGTGCAGCGGATGCGGCCGCTGTGACGATTTTAGAGCGGTTGAAACTGTCCCCTGAAGGTCTGTATGCGTTCCTGAACACCCTATCCATCTCCAATCAATGGCGGGAAGATGGAAGTCCCTATATGCGCACGCACCCCACCGACACCGAGCGTTTGCATTTTTTGGAAAAAGCAATCTCCCAATCCCCCTATCGCGGAACACGCAGCACCCAACGTCAAGATGACCAGCTAGCCTTTGTGCGGGGAAAATTGAAGGGATTTTTAACAGCAGCAAGCGATTTGAAAACCCTGCCCGCCTCCAAAAGCGTTCTGGATGCTCGCTATGCCCGCGCCATTGCGGATTACAGAGAGCGCTTTGTGGACCAAGGCCGTGCGGGGATGCAGGCGTTGATCACGGATTACCCTTGGCACACCTACATCTATGACACCATCGGCCAGCTAGAGGCCATGAATGGCCACACTGAAAAAAGCTTTACCGCCTATCAAAAGGCTTATCATGCGCTTCCTTTTGATGCCCTTATTCGCCTGTCTTTGGGCAATGCCTATCTTGAGAGGGCCAAAAATGAACCCAATGCCGCCAAGAAAACACACGTTTATGGCAGTGCCGAAGAACATTTGGGTTTTGCCGCGCAGAAAGAACCCTATAACGCTCTGGCGTGGCGTTCGCTCAGCATTGCGCAGGCTGGTTTGGGGAAAAAGGGTCTGGCGGAGCTCTCTCTGGCTGAAATTGCCCTTCAAAGGAACGATCTGAAACAGGCGGATCTTCATATCCAACGGGCCGCTATAGCCCTGAAGGCGGGGGACGAGGGCTGGATTCAATTGCAGGATCTTCGCCAAGCCCAGAAAGCGGCTAAGGCAGAGAAAAAGCGCCTGTAGGATTGTGGCCAAGGGCATGACATCGACACGTTGGGGCTTTGATTTTTTGGGGGGCGGAGGGCTGGTATCGGCATCTTGTCACTGTTTTTATTTTGATCCACGGCGTCTCATCATTTATGATGCCGAACACAGTGTGGAGGAAGAGCTCTGGTTTTGTATTGGCGATGTCAAGGGGCAAGTCCTGACCGTACGGTTTACATACCGAGGAGCTCACTACCGTACACTTTCATAAACCCCATTAAGGATCAGTGGGTTATTGATGGCATGGGGGGTATTTTTGAAGGCGTCTGCGAGGGTTCGCAGGCCGTAAGTGAAGAAAGAAAAAAGGAGAGTGTCCACGGTTTTTCGAAAGGGTATGGGTTTGATG
>CANGYP010000018.1 GCA_947458235.1 Alphaproteobacteria bacterium | reverse complement strand
TCGGATCCTGAATATTTTCAATGTACTCGCGCATAGGCTTTAGCATGCAAAACTCCTTCTCCTAGGATCTTGCTGGCTATTTAAATCTTTTTGCGAATTTTAGCTAGATTCTAATGCGATTGCCCTGGCCCCTAAGAGGGCGTTTCCACCACCACAAAGGCCATGGCCATGCCGGCATCATCGGACAAACTGACATGCAGCCGTGCGCCGTGGGGCAGATGCTTGGCCACCCCACCAGAAACCCGAAAAAGCGGCTGGTTTAAAGGGGTACGGGTCACAGACATATCCTGCCAAGACATCCCCGCCCGTAACCCTGTTCCCAAAGCCTTTAGCAAAGCCTCTTTAGCCGCAAAGCGTTTGGCGTAATAGGCGGCGGAGGCTTGGGGGCGGCGTTCTTCTGGGGTAAACACGCGGTTTAAAAATACATCTCCGAATGTCTGGATCAGTCGCGCCACACGGTCAATGCTGACAATATCGGTGCCAATGCCCACAATCACACGGCCAGACCCCGCGCTTCGTCCAAGATGCGACGCATTTTGTGAATGCTCACTTCCAAACCGCAAAACAAGGCCTCCCCCATCAAATAATGCCCGATGTTAAGCTCGGAAATGGCGAGGATCATGGCAATCTCACGCACAGTGGCATAACTCAGACCATGGCCAGCGTGACAAATCAAACCATGGTTTTTACTGGATTCCGCAGCCCTTTTAATCTGGGTTAAAGCAGCCTGACGATCCCGATCATGATGGGCATCGCAGTATGTGCCCGTATGCAGCTCCACCACATCGGCACCCATCTTCGCGGCCAAGGCCACGGCGGCAACATCGGGTTGAATAAACAGCGACACACGAATGCCGCAGGATTGCAAGTCACGAATGTACGAGGGCAATACAGCATCCATAGCCTGTAGGTCGAGCCCCCCTTCGGTGGTGCGCTCTTGCCGCTTTTCGGGAACCAGACATACGGCAAAAGGGCGATATGTCTGGGCAATGGTCAACATTTCCGCCGTGGCCGCCATTTCCAAATTGATGCGACAATCCGTATGACGAATCAGCGCGGCAACGTCATGGTCACTGATGTGACGACGATCTTCGCGTAGGTGCACTGTAATGCTGTCCGCCCCAGCCTGTACGGCCAAATGGGCAGCCCGCACAGGATCTGGATGGATCCCACCCCGCGCGTTGCGAAGCGTCGCCACGTGGTCGATATTGACGCCTAGGGCCATTCTCTTCATGCAAGGAATCTCTTTATTTTATTGTTTTTGAATGTCTTTTTCCACCAAGGCGGCGGCTGTGTCGTCTTTGGTGGGGGCGGCTAGGGATTTCCTTCCCTCTGTCGTGTCATCGTCACGCTCCATTTCCCGTTTAAAGGCCCGAATGCCTTTGGCCACGTCCCCCATGGCTTTGGGTAATTTCCCTAGCCCAAACAAAATGACGATGGCAAACAACACAACCATCAAATGCCAAAAACTTAATCCCATAATCCAGATCTCCTTTCGGTTAAACGAGGTGCTTTGCAACATCCGTCAAAGGGATGGGATAATCCCCCGTAAAGCATGCATCACAGTATTGAGGGATAGCATGATCCCGCCCAGATTTCCCTACGGCGCGATATAATCCATCTAGGCTGATAAAGGCCAAGCTGTCCACACCGATTTTTTCCGCCATAGCCTGTGTGGACAAATGCGCCGCCATCAGGTGGTCCCGACTGGGGGTGTCCACACCATAAAAGCACGAATGTGTCGTAGGGGGGCTGGCAATACGCATATGCACCTCTGTAGCCCCCGCTGCACGGACCATGGACACAATTTTCATGGAGGTTGTACCGCGCACAATGCTGTCATCCACCAGAATGACCCGCTTTCCCTGTAAAAACATCCTATTGGGATTGTGTTTTAATTTCACGCCCAGCAGGCGGATGCTTTGTGTCGGTTCAATAAAGGTCCGCCCAACATAATGATTGCGAATGATGCCCAAATCAAAGGGAATCCCTGACTGTTCAGCATACCCTAAAGCGGCTGGAACACCAGAATCTGGAACAGGCACCACCACATCAGCCGCTATGGGATTTTCCTCTGCCAAATGGCGACCAATGTTTTTACGCACCTGATAAACACTGTTTCCCTCTAAAACACTGTCAGGACGTGAAAAATAAATGTATTCAAAAATACAAAACTTTGACGGCGCCTTGGGTAGCAGGATTTCACTTTTCATACCAGAAGCATCGATGGTGATCAACTCCCCCGGCGCAACATCCCGAATCAATGTGGTACCCATAATATCCAGAGCGCACGATTCCGAAGCCAGAACAAACGTCCCATTCCGATGCCCCAAAACCAAGGGACGCAATCCCCAAGGGTCCCGAATCCCATACAAGGCATTTTTGGTCATCATCACCAAAGAATACGCCCCTTCAATGTGCAACAAGGCCTGTTTAAGGGTATCCTGCCAATCAGCCGAAGGGTCCTGAGGGCGTGCCATCAAATGCAGCAAAACCTCGGTATCCGAACTGGAATGAAAAATATGGCCCTTTTGCACCAAATCCCGGCGCAAGGTCAACGCGTTGGTCAGATTCCCATTATGGGCCAAGGCCACGGGGCCCATGGCAAGCTCCGCGTAAAAGGGTTGGATGTTTTGGGGGGAACTGTCACCCGTTGTGGAATAACGCACATGCCCGATGGCCGATGTCCCCGGCAGATGATCCATCACTTCTTCTGAGGAAAAAGCATCCCCCACCAGACCCGCATGCTTTTGACAATGGAAGGTGTCGCTTTTTAGGGAAATAATGCCCGCGGCCTCTTGCCCCCTGTGTTGCATGGCATGCAGTCCCAAAACCGTATGGGCCGCCGCCTCTTCACAACCCCAAATCCCAAAAACGCCGCACTCTTCGCCCAAACGATCACTCATAACGGGAACGCCTGTCTATTGTTGCTGTCCATCGACCGTATCCACCAACTGATCCATTTCGTTACGCTGTCCACCATCATAGGCGGGCTCTTTGTTCGTGTCCTCGTCGGCCCCAGCAGGGTCTTTAGGGTCCGACGAGCTGGCATCGTCTTCAGCAGGGATCCCCTCTTTGGTTTTGTTATCAGGTTTTATGGGTTTTCCGTCCTTATCTTTCTTGGGTTTGTCATCATAGGGCATCATCTTGACCAGAAGTTTGGCCGTCTGTTGAATCTGAGGCAAAAATTGAGATTGTTTAGCCCAAGCTGGCAGGTCTTCATCGGTTTTGGCAAAACTGGAAATCAGCAAATAACATAACCCTAAGATCACCATGCCTCTGGCAAAACCAAAGAGAAAACCCGCACTCCGATCCAAGATATTCAGGGGGGTATCCCCCAAACGCTTCACGACTTTCTGGCTAATGACCATGCAGAGTGTCAGAGTCAAAATAAAAAACACAACAAAACCCGTAATGTTCGCCAACAGATCATTTTGCAAAAAGTCTTTCCAAAAACGAAACGTGGCCTTTGTTGCGTAGGCCCCCGCAAAAATTCCCGCGATCCAAGCCCCCACCCCAAAAAACTCTCTCGTGAACCCTCGGAAAGAGGCCAAAATAGTGGATGTCGCAATGATTCCACAGGCGATCACATCAATGACGTGAAGCGCATAAGGTGCTGCTGCTGCCGCTTGTTCTGCTGCCATGATTCCCCCATATATAAAACCCCCCGAAACTGGGATCTATCCCTCTTGCAGATGAAGCGCATAAGCATAGGCACGCTGCCAAAGGGGCATGTCGCACGCTGAAATGCGAACAAACGGGGCCAAGGCAGGTACGGAGCCAGCACCACGCTGTATCTGTAACAGGGGTATATACAGCAAAAAGGAGCGTGCGCCAACAACATTTGTCTCGATTTGTCTCGCAACATTTGTCTCACATGTTGGTGGACTTATACACATCCTCCTCAAGGACGCCACTTGAGCTTGCAGTTTGTCTCAATTAGGGTGAACTCATACATCATACAATTCCTAGCTTGACAATGCAAGAAAACAGTTTTAAGGCTATGTGAACTTTTTAAGCTACCTAATAAGGAATCCTTGCGTTCACATGCCTACCATCAATCAGCTCATCCGCCATCCCCGCCGTAAAATTGTCAAGCGGGATAAAGTGCCCGCCCTGAAAGAGTGCCCTCAGCGTCGCGGTGTTTGTACCCGTGTTTATACCACAACACCAAAAAAACCAAACTCTGCTTTGCGGAAAGTGGCCCGTGTGCGCCTGACCAGTGGGTATGAGGTGATAAGTTACATTCCAGGAGAGGGCCACAATCTTCAGGAGCACTCTGTTGTCCTGATTCGAGGGGGTCGTGTGAAGGACTTGCCTGGTGTGCGCTACCATATGATTCGGGGAACCTTAGACACCCAAGGCGTTAAAAACCGCAAAAAGCGTCGCTCCCTTTATGGTGCTAAGCGACCTAAATAGCCTTTAATTTTCAATACTTCTTAATTCGTCTTTATCATCAAAGCAGGTTTTGTTCTTTATGTCCCGTCGTCGTGCTGCTCTTAAACGTGAAGTTCACCCCGATCCTCGATATCATAATGTCATTGTTACAAAGTTTATCAATAGCATGACCTTGGATGGTAAAAAATCAAAGGCGGAAAGTGCCTTTTACGGGGCCTTGGAAGTGGTTGAACGCAAAGTGAAGCGTCCAGGTATCGATGTTTTCTTGGACGCCATTCAGAACATTCGTCCCAATGTTGAAGTGCGTTCCCGTCGTGTCGGGGGATCCACATACCAAGTGCCCATGCAGGTGCCTGACCGTCGCAGTCAAGCCCTGTCCATTCGCTGGATCATCACCGCTGCTCGTGCTCGTAACGAACGCACAATGCGGGACCGTTTGGCATCCGAAATGATTGATGCTGCCAACGATACAGGTGCTGCCCGCAAGAAACGTGAAGATACTCATCGTATGGCGGAAGCCAACAAGTCCTTTGCCCATTTCCGTTGGTAATGGGCTGGGGGTGCCTCATCATCATGTCCTCCTCAAGTCCTTTCCTGCTTTGGTCATGCCTAGGTTTTAGATTTTAGCGTTAATAGCATCTAAATTCAAAGTGGCATATACAAATCTATGAAGGATCCCTCAAAAAAAGGACTATGGATTTGTGGATAGAAAGCTCCCCCGTAACACCCTTTTAAAAACACAAATGGGACATACCACGTCTCAACTAATCGGACATGTTTACTTGTTATTGACACACCTTCTGTAAATCCCTTGACACGCCCCGCAAACATGCGGCAATATCAAATCCTAGACACTATAAAAAATCTTAACCTGTGCTGTCATCGCCCTTTTTTAAACGCTGCTCTGCTTGGGTCTTTGGTCATAAGCCCTTGCTGTTTCGGTTGGCCCTTTTGGTTGTGCTTTCGCCACTTTTGATGATTTTGGGAATGCTATTGTTCAGCCTTCTGAATCTGTTCGCCTCTGTGGTGTTGTTTTTGGTGGTGGCGGTTTTGGTCATTGGTTTGGGACTCATGGTGGTGGCAGTGCTGGAAGATCGCTTTTTATCCCGCAAACCAAAAAATAAATCCAAATCGACCGCCGCCACGCCGTCAGCAGAAGATCAAGTCATTGACGTTGTGACGTTGCCTTAGGGGTCGTATTTTTGCCCATGCCCTCCCTCGCCCGAAAAAAAAGCCGGCATGGAAAACGACGGGGCACAGTATGGCTGTGGACTAGGCGGCTCTATCATTCCTTTTGGATTCTGACATTAATTCTGTTGGCCTTTGCGGCGCATTGGCTGTTCACTGCACCATTGTCGGTGTATGCCTTTGATGCCGTCACGGCGCTGGGCCAGCGGAGCGGCTTGGTGCTGAATCACCTGCACATTTACGGGGCCTATCATACCCAAGCCCAAGAGCTGGAAAATCAGCTGGATATCAAAAAAGGCGAATCGTTTTTTTCCTTTAGCCCCCAAGGGGCCCTGACCCGCATGATGGCCCTGCCGTGGATCGAGGGAGTGGAGATTTACCGCATTTTCCCTGATCGTTTATATGTATTTGTGCGGGAAAAAAAACCCGCTGCCGTTTGGGTCACGCCGCAGGGGACGCCCACCCTGATTGACAATCATGGAAAAACCATCGCCCCCAAAGACCCTACACACCACAATTACCTGCTGCGCATTCGCGGGGCGGGGGCTGGGGAGCATCTGCGGGATCTGATGGCCCTGCTGGGGCAGCGGCATTATTTAAAACAAAACGTCAGCGTGGCCGACTTTGTGGGCGGGCGCCGCTGGGATTTGTTGCTAAGGAATCAAACCCAGATTCTGTTGCCCGAAAAAAACTGGGATGCGGCCCTGAATCAACTGGATGCGTACTTGCAAAATGATAATTTAATCGAACGCGGCGTGAAAAAAATCGATTTACGCCTGCCGCATCAGATTATTATCGAGCCATAGGAAAACAACAGGCCTGATTATGACACCCAAAGAAACTGTGCTGGCGGCCATTGATCTGGGAAACAGTCGCACATGTTGCTTGATTGCCGTGGCCAGTCCTGGGGCGGAACCCGTAATTATCGGCAGCGCGGCCATGGAATCACAGGGCATGAAATACGGCATGATCACCCATTTGGACGCATGCGCTTCGGTGGTGATGCAAGTGCTTAGCAAGGCGGAAAAAGAAGCCAGCGTGCGCATCAGACACGCCACCGTAGGCCTGTGCCCCGTGCAAACCCGCGTGTCGTGGAATCAGGGCCGCCTGCCCACGGGCAAAAAACCCTTGTCTGATCACTATTTGCACCATCTGGATCAGGCCACCTTTGCCGCTGGATTACAGGCCAACGATTACCGGATGCACTGTCTGAAAACCACCTATCTGCTGGATGGGAAACCCCATCAGGGGTCGGTGGAAGGCTTGATGGCCGATGATCTGGCCATGGCGTCTTTGTGTGTGGATATGCGCAGGGCGGTGATTGATAATGTTCAGATTATGCTGAAAAAATGCCATTTGCATCATTATACCTTTGTCTTTAGCCCACTGGCCGCCGCGCTGAGTTGTTTGTCAGAGGAAGAAAAAGACGCTGGCACCTTTTTTCTGGACATGGGCAGTGAAAGCAGCGGATACGTGTGTTTTCGCGAGGGTCAAATCGTGGATGCTGGCGTCGTCCCATTGGGCGGAGAGCACATCACGCGCGATATCGCCGTGGGTCTGGGCGTATCCCGCAACGAAGCCGAACGCATCAAAACTCTGTACGGTCGGGGCTTTCAACATGCCATCGATCGGCGGGAATACATCGACATCACCCCCCTGCCCCAATACAATGCCCTTAGCAAACTGCGCGTGCCCAAGCCTGATTTAACCCATATGATTCAGGCCAGAGTGGAAGAAATATTCGAGCGCATCAGCCTACACAGCCCCAGTTTGGCCAAAGTCCAATACATGGCGCTGGCCGGTGGCAGCAGCGAACTGCCTGGGGTGGCCGATCTGGGGTCCGAGATGTTGAAACAACACAAAATCCGCCTGTGCGTGCCGCGCAAACTTCCCCAGCTTCCGTCCAACTTTCACGCCCCCTCTTTTGCCAGTGTTTTGGGTCTGCTATCCTTTTCCCAAACCATGGGCATATCGGATCTGGCCCCTCTATGGCACACCTACCACGGCCTGCCCACTTGGCGCCGCCGCGCTATAGCTTGGTTTCGGGATCATTTCTAATGCTTTATATCCACAACATCGGTTTGCCGCCCTCTGTGCAAGCACTTCTCTTCAAAACACTGGCCACAAGCAGGGGAATACTTTAAGATTAGCTGCTGTCGATTTCAAGTTCCCCACATCTCTCTCCTATGTCTAAACCAACATTAAACACCAACACTATGCCCTCTTGGGTCAAGGACAATATCAAGGCCGTTGTCAGTGCCTTCGTTTTGTATGTCACCTTTACAACGTTTTTATTTCAACCCTTTAATATCCCCTCGGAATCCATGTTACCGACATTGAAAGTTGGGGATTTTTTATTCGTGTCTAAGTATTCCTATGGCTATGGCCGGTATGCATTGCCTTTTCCTGTAGATCTCGTGTCTGTTTTGCGGGACAAGCGGGTGTTTTCCAGAGAGCCAAAACGGGGCGATATCGTTGTTTTTGAAAATGAAAAGCTTGGCGTGACATACATCAAACGTTTGATCGCGCTCCCTGGGGACACCCTACAGGTCAAAGACAGCATTGTTTACCTGAACGGCGAACCACTGAAACGCATACAGACCCATGATTTTGTGGATGAAGAAGGGCAGGCCTTTTCTGCCTTCATCGAAACCCTGCCCAGCGGGGTTTCCTATACGATCCTTGAAAAGGATGGCAACATGGGTCAACTGGACAATACCTCCCTCATCACCATCCCCCCCGAGATGTATTTTATGATGGGAGATAATCGGGACCGATCGGCGGACAGTCGGGATCCCTCTTTAGGACTGGTGCACCGCAGTGCCTTCCAAGGGCGAGCAGAACGGATTTTTTACTCCAGCCGTGGCAATTATAATATCCTGCACATTTGGGCCTTTCCTTTTAGCTTAAGAGGCGATCGCTTTCTTGTTGATTTAAGGCCTTTTTATTAAATCCTGATGATAATACGACTAAGGACTCTCTATTCATGATCGCATCCTTGGAACACACTTTGGGGCATACCTTCGCCAGACGGGACCTCTTGGATCAAGCCCTGACCCATGCCAGCATTCCCAGCAGTCCTAGCTATGAACGTCTGGAATTTTTGGGGGATCGTGTTTTAGGGTTGGTGATGGCGGAATGGCTGTTAGAGGCCTTTCCCAACGAGTCTGAAGGGGCCATTGCCAAACGCTTTGCCGCCTTAGTGCGCAAAGAGGCCCTGCTGGAGGTTGCCGAGGCCCTGAATCTTGCCGTGCATGTGCGAGCATTTGTGGGGGAGCGCACACCCGTAGCGCGGGGCCAAGATGGCATTTTGGCGGATTGCTGCGAAGCCCTGATTGCCGCCCTTTATCTGGACGGAGGACTGGATATCGCCCGCGCCTTTATCCGGCGTTACTGGGAAACCCAGCTGACGCAACGGGCCCGCCCGCCCCAAGATGCCAAATCCGCCCTGCAGGAATGGGCCCAAGCCCGCGGCTATGACCGGCCAGAATACACCATCACCGATACCACAGGGCCCGACCATCATCCCCATTTTACGGTCAAAGTGACCCTGCAAGGGTTAGAAAAGGATGTGATTGCCACAGGCCCCTCCAAAAAACAGGCGGAGCAACGGGCCGCAGAACAGGCATTAAGGCAAGTGTTATGACAGAAGCCCCCATTCCCTACCCCACCCAAAGCGGGATTGTCCTGTTTCTGGGGGTTCCCAATGCTGGAAAATCAAGCCTGCTGAATGCCATTTTGGGACTTAAGCTGGCCGCCGTCAGCCACAAACCCAATATGACCCGTTTTTGCATCACGGGTGTACATACCGAAGGCACCACCCAGATGATTCTGATGGATGCCCCTGGGATGATGCAAGCGCCCCAAAGTCTGATGGAAAAAACTATTCAAGCCCATTTGAAACAAACATTGGCCACCGTAGATGTGGTGGTGGCGGTTGTGGATGTGAACACCGCCTTTCATGATCGAGAGCGACAGTTATACGCCTTGTTAGCACGGGAAACAAAACCTGTCTTGTTGGTTTTGAACAAAATTGACACCATCAAAAAAACAGATTTGCTGCCCATGTTGGCCCGTTATCAACAGGACACCCCTTTTTGGAAGGCCATCGTTCCCCTATCCGCCCAAAAACGCCAAAGCATTGATCGGCTGCTGTCTGAAATCAAACCCTGTCTGCCCACAGGACCATGGTTGTGCGGCGAAGATGACCTGAGTACCCTGCCCATGTCCTTTTTGGCCACCGAGGCTACCAGAGAACAAATTTATAAACATCTGCATGACGAAGTGCCCTATCATCTGCACGTGACGGCAGAATCGTGGGAAACCAAACGCGATGGCAGTGCCATTGTGCGTCAAATCATATGGGTAGATCAAGACCGCTATCGACGGATTTTACTGGGACACAAAGGGCAAATGCTCAAAACCATCGGCGAAGGGGCCCGCCAGACCCTTGTCCGCGTTTTGGGACATCCTGTGCACCTGTTTTTAACGGTGATGGTGGATTCCGAATGGACAAAACAGATGCTGCTTACCCCAGGAGGCACTGCCCCATGATGCATCGTCTTTCCCCCGCTGCCTACCTCAACACCCTGCCCCTGTCCGTCCAAAGCATCCACACGCTGCCAGCGGATGCGTCCCACCGGACCTTTCATCGCCTGTTGACCGAAGAGGGATCCCTGATCCTGATGGATGCCCCGCCCCCTTTGGAGGATATTCGCCCCTATTGTCGTGTAGCCCACGCTTTGGAGGCCTGCGGCCTTTCCGCCCCCAAAATTTTTCATCATGATGATGCGCAAGGTTATGTGGTGATGGAGGATTTTGGGGATAACACCTTCACCCGCGTTTTGGCCAGCACCCCCGATGCTGAGCCCACACTGTATCAAAGCGCTCTGTCTGTTCTGATACACCTAACCCAGCAAGAGGCTCCTAGGGGCCTTCCGCCCTATGATATCGCCCTTCTCATGCGCGAGGTTAACCTTTATCCCGATTGGGCCGTCCCTTTTTCCCTTGAACAGCGCACCTTGTGGGAACAGATTTGGGGGGATCTTCTGGATCAGGTGGTTCTATCCCAGCCCCAAAAATCTTTGGTTTTACGGGATTATCACGTTGATAACATGATCTGGCTGCCCCAGCGGGATGGGGTGAAGCAATGCGGACTTCTGGATTTTCAGGATGCGGTCATAGGGCATCCTGCCTATGATCTGGTATCACTGCTTTGGGATGCTCGCCGCAATGTACCCGACAAAGCGCGATGGTTGATGCTGTATCTGAACACAGCAGGGGTTCAGGCCGAATCCTTCATGCCCGTTTATTTTGTGTTGGGATTACAGCGCACCCTGAAAATCATTGGGATTTTTCACCGCCTGAACCGACGGGATAACAAGCCCCAATACCTACAGCATTTGCCCCGATTGCAAACCTATGTGGATGTCTTTTTGGCCCAGCCCGCCTGTGCCCCCTTGGCCAAAGCACTGGGGCCTGTGTTGCGGCGATCTTGGGATAACAGGATCAGCGGCTAAGCCACACCCATGACAAACACGGCCCCCCCTTCCCTGCCCTCCACCGCCATGATTCTAGCTGCGGGCCTCGGCACTCGCATGATGCCCCTGACGCATCACCAACCCAAAGCGATGATCCCCGTTTTGGGCCGCCCCATGATTGATGGGATTTTGGATCATTTGGCGGCTATGCAGATTCAAAAAATTATTGTGAACGTTCACTATCAACGCGCCCCCTTGATTCAGCACCTGAATCATCACGCATTGCGGGAACGGATTGTGATTTTAGAAGAAGACGAACGTCTGGAAACGGGCGGCGGCGTTGTGAACGCTCTCTCACATCTTGGGCCCCTGCCCTTTTTTTGTATCAACTGTGACAGTTTGTGGCTGGATGGTCCCATCCCTGCCCTGATGCGGCTGGCCCAATCTTTTGATGCAAAGACCATGGAGGCCCTACTACTGCTCTACCCCACCGTGAAATTACCTGCGGAACACACCGCGGGGGATTTTTTCATGACCCCTTCGGGGCGGCTGGTGCGCCGAAAACCCCCGCACATTGCCCCCTATTTGTACACTGGCATTCAAATGCTGCACCCCCGTTTGCTAGCGGGGCAGGACAAACGGCCGTTTTCTCTAAATCTGGTGTACAATCAGGCCCTCAACCAAGGTCGCCTGTTTGGCCAAACCCACGACGGCCTATGGTACCACGTCAGCACCCCCGAAGATGTCAAAAATACCGAAGCGGCGTTGACAATGTTGGGGTACGGCAAACCGTAAACACTTTAGGGCATGTCATCACCACGATGATGCGGGATCAACAGATGGCATTGATCCTATCGTGTTTCCAATTTATTTTTGTACTGAGCCGAGAACAAGCCTAGCGGTGCGATGCCTAGTCAATCTAGGTGAGCGACGCTAGGCGCCGTTCGCAGGCCAGTGCGGGAATAAAGTGGAATACTATATCGCATCATGTAGACAGCCCCTGAATCATCTGCGTATCCACCAAATCTCGGTACAAGGCACAGCGTTCATACAAATCGGGATGCCGTCCGCTGTCAACGATGCGGCCTTGGTCGATGACCAGAATACGGTCCATCGTTTGGACGGTAGCTAGGCGATGGGCAGCGATCAAAACGGCTTTGTCTTTCCAGTCGGTGGTGAGTATGCTAAGAAAATGGGCCTCGGACAGGCCATCTAAGGATGCCGTGGGCTCATCAAGAAGCATAATCTCTGCATCTTTGAGGATAGCGCGCGACAAATTAATTTTTTGCTTTTGGCCGCCCGACAGATGCAAGCCCCGCGGCCCCACAGGCGTATCAAAACCATCCTGATGAGACAACACGAAGGCACTTAACTGTACATGATCCGCCGTTTTTTTTAAAATCTCCTCTGAACAAGACCCAGACAAAGTCATGTTATCTTTCAAACTGGCAGACATCAAAAAAGAATCTTGGGGCACATAGGCAATGGTACGGCGCAAATCCTGAACCGCAATATCCTCTATCGGCACCCCCGCCAATGTTACGCTGCCCGCTTGGGGGGCGTAAAAACGCAAGACCACATCAAACAAAGAGGTTTTGCCAGACCCAGACAGGCCCACCAAAGCGACATGCTCCCCCGCATTCAGGGTGAAAGACATCCCCTGCAAAATGGGACGATCGGGGAATTTAGGATAAGCCAGATGCACGTCAGAAAACACAACGGGTACCGCAGGACGGGGCAAAGGAGTGGGCAATGGGCGATCCACCAACGCTGGCGGCGCATCCCGCAGGTAAAACAAACGCTCGGCGGCGGCGGCGGCCTTTTGCAATTCCCCCCCAATATCACTGAAGGCGTTCAGGGAACCCGCCAACACCAAAGCATAAAATAAAAACGCCGACAAATCCCCTGTGCTCAAGCTACCCCGTTGCACCTGTACGGCACCAATCCAAAGGACACCCACCACAGACACCAAAACAATCAAAATAATCAAGGAAGTCATCAAACCCCGCCGCGCATTGCGCATCACTGCACGGTCAAACAGGGCATGAATCAATCTTTGGTAGCGCTCGTAAAGAACACCCTCTTGGGTGTAAGCCTGAAGTGTTTTGAGACCATGCAAGGATTCCTCAACAAAATCTGTGCAATCTGCATGACATTGTTGCACGACGCGGCTTTGTTCCCGAATGCTTCGGCCAAAAACGGCCAAAACCCCAAAAATCAGGGGCACCATCAACACAATAATCAACGCCAGCTGCATACTGGTGATAAACAAAAAGACAAAGCCCCCCACCACCATAATGCCATTACGCACCGCGATGGGAATCACCGTACTGACGACCGTTTGCAGCAACGTCAAATCATTGCTCAGGCGCGAAAGAGTTTGCCCCACAGAAAGGGTTTCAAAAAATGGGGGAGAGTGGCGCAAAAGATTTTTCACCACATCCGCACGCAGGCCCAAAACAAAGGCCTCCCCCAACCATGAAACACCATAGGCACGCAGAAAACTGGCCACAGCCAAGGCCACCACCAAGGCCATCAGGCCCAAACTGGCTGGCATCATGGACACACCCGCAGCGGCGTGCAGCCCCTTATCCACAAAATGACGCAAGGCCTGCCCCAGAAGCAACACAATGGCCGACGTGACAACCACCGCCAGTACTGCTAGGAAAAAACGACCACGATGAGGACGAAGATAAGGCCAAACCTGAGCGAGAACAGAAGAAATCTTGGCTTTGGGTTGGGGCACAGAATGGCCTTTGCTTGAAAAAAAACAGCCTTTTATGCCTTGGGGGGTTATCCTTGCGCCGATTCGGCTTTCAGTAAGTCTGCACGAAGAGTTTTAAAGCGATCCGACAACACACTGGGACACACTTTTTTCAAATAGGCATCCAGACCACCCACTTTGTCTAAAGTCCGCAAAGCGTGTGTTGACAAACGCACGGATAGAGAGCGCTTCAAGCCCTCGATCCGCAGAACTTTTGTCACCAAGTTGGGCTGAAACACACGCTTGGTTTTGTTGTTGGCGTGACTGACATTGTTCCCAACCAAAGACCGTTTTCCTGTTAATTCACAAACCCGTGACATAACGCGACACCCTTAATGCTAAAGACAATCGCTTATAAGGGATTTTTTTCCACAATTCAAACGAAAAAATCACATCTGAAAATCTGTTCTTGCTTTTTACACCGTGTTCTTTGTATACTTTTTGTCTTTGGTGCAGAAACCCAAAAAAGGCTGTTGAATCTTAAGTCTTTGCTCTGTGGCCATAAAAATGAATTGGCGAAAAAAGGATATTTGCATGAGCGATTTTCGATCGTTTTCCCCCCAGTCCCCCACAGAAGAGGCCCAAGCCTTTGATCAAATCCGCATCACCATTGCCAGCCCAGAGCAGATTCGGGCGTGGTCCTTTGGTGAAGTCAAAAAACCCGAAACAATTAATTATAGAACCTACAAGCCCGAAAAGGAAGGCCTGTTTTGTGCCCGTATTTTCGGCCCCATCAAGGATTATGAATGCTTGTGCGGCAAATACAAGCGCATGAAATACAAAGGGATTATCTGCGAAAAATGCGGCACCGAAGTTACCGTTCGTAAAGTCCGCCGCGAACGTATGGGGCACATCGACTTGGCGGCCCCCGTGGCCCACATCTGGTTTTTGCGGTCGTTGCCGTCCCGCATTGGCTTGATTTTGGACCTGCCGCTGAAAGATATTGAGCGCATCCTGTATTTTGAAAACTATGTGGTGACGGAACCCGGTCTGACGTCCTTGTCCCACGGCCAACTGCTAACGGAACACGAATATATTGACGCGCAGGATGAATACGGCGAAGACGCCTTCACCGCAGAAATCGGCGCCGAGGCCTTAAAAACCCTGCTGGGCAACATTGATCTGGAAGGCGAGCGCACAAGTATCCGCGAAGAGTTGGCCGAAACCAGTTCTGACCTGAAGCGGCGCAAGCTGGTGAAGCGCTTAAAGTTGGTGGAGGCGTTTTTGGATTCCAAAACCCGTCCCGACTGGATGATTATGGATGTGATTCCCGTGATTCCGCCAGATTTGCGGCCTTTGGTGCCGCTGGATGCGGCGGGTCGTTTTGCGGCATCGGATTTAAATGACCTGTATCGCCGTGTCATTAACCGAAACAACCGCTTAAAGCGTCTGATGGAATTCCGCGCCCCTGATATTATGGTGCGCAACGAAAAACGGATGCTGCAAGAGGCCGTGGATGCCCTGTTCGACAACAGCCGCCGCTCGCGCCCCATCACCGCGCAAAATAAACGCCAGCTGAAATCCCTCTCCGACAGCTTAAAGGGGAAACAAGGCCGATTCCGGCAAAACCTGCTGGGGAAACGGGTGGATTATTCCGGTCGTTCCGTGATCGTTGTGGGGCCAGAGCTGAAGCTGCACCAATGTGGCCTGCCCAAGAAAATGGCGTTGGAGCTTTTTAAGCCCTTTATCTATTCCCGTATGAACCTGTACGGTTTGGCCAGCACCATCAAACAAGCCAAGCGCATTGTGGAAAAAGAGCGTCCTGAAGTTTGGGACATTTTAGAAGAAGTGATCCGCGAACACCCTGTTCTTCTGAACCGCGCCCCCACGTTGCACCGTTTGGGGATTCAGGCCTTTGAGCCCGTGTTGATCGAGGGGAAAGCCATTCAGCTGCACCCGCTGGTGTGTTCGGCCTTTAACGCCGACTTTGATGGGGACCAGATGGCCGTTCACGTGCCTCTGTCGCTGGAATCTCAGTTGGAAGCCCGCGTGTTGATGATGAGCACCAACAACATCCTCAGCCCCGCCAACGGGAAGCCCATCATCGTGCCCAGTCAGGACATTGTCCTTGGGATTTATTACCTTAGTTTGCTTGAGGAAGGCGCCCTCGGGGAAAACCGTGCCTTTGCCACTATGGCCGAGGTTGAACACGCCTTGGCCGCAGGGGTTATAACCATGCATACCAAAATCCGCTATCGCGCGGATCTGGTGGATCGTCACGGGGATCATTACAAAAAGGTCGTGGACATCACCCCAGGCCGGCTGTTGATTTACAACATCCTGCCCCGCCACAAAAACATCACGCTGGAATTGGTGAATCGTGTTTTGACGAAAAAAGATATCTCGAACCTCATTGATATCGTCTATCGTCACAGTGGACAAAAAAACTCTGTGATTTTCTGTGATCAAATGATGGCCTTGGGTTACAAACATGCGGCCAAGGCGGGTATTTCCTTTGGAAAAGACGACATGGTCATTCCGCCAGAAAAGGGTGCCCTGATCGACGAAGCCAAAGCCAAAGTGCTGGAGTTCGAACAGCAGTACATGGACGGCCTGATCACTCACGGGGAAAAATACAACAAAGTCATCGATATCTGGTCCCAAACCGCAGACAAATTATCCGATGTGATGATGAAGGGCATGGCCAAGCGCAACGCCAACGGTCAGGTGAACTCCGTTTTCATGATGGCCCACTCTGGGGCGCGGGGATCCGCCGCCCAGATCAAACAGCTGGCGGGTATGCGGGGCTTGATGGCCAAGCCTTCGGGGGAAATTATCGAAACGCCCATCATTTCCAACTTTAAAGAAGGCCTGAGTGTTCTGGAATACTTTAATTCCAGCCACGGGGCCCGAAAAGGTCTGGCGGATACCGCACTGAAAACGGCGAATTCTGGGTATTTGACCCGTCGTCTGGTGGACGTAGCGCAGGACTGTATTATTGTTGAGGACGATTGTGGCACCGAAGAATCCATCACCGTCCGCGCCGTTATTGATGGGGGGGATGTGATTTCCCCGTTGTCCGAGCGTGTGTTGGGCCGTGTCGTCGCCGAAGACGTGAAACACCCCAGCACTGGTGAGGTTGTGATTCCCAAGGGCACCTTGCTGGACGAAGATCACGTGGCCCACATCGACATGATCGGGGTTTTCTCGATGAAAATCCGCTCTGTTTTGACGTGCCAAACCGAATTTGGGGTCTGTGCTGCGTGTTATGGCCGTGACTTGGCCCGTGGAACCCCCGTGAACATCGGGGAAGCCGTGGGGGTCATCGCCGCGCAATCCATTGGGGAGCCCGGAACCCAGCTGACCATGCGAACCTTCCACATTGGGGGAGCAGCGCAAGGGGCGGCGGAGCAGTCCTATATCGAATCCAACATTGACGCCACCGTGATTTTGGAACACGCCAAGGTCGTGCGTAATGGCGAAGGCGTACAAATCGTCATGAATCGCAACGCGGAGGTTGTGCTGCGTGACTTTGATAACCGCGAGAAAGCCCGCTATCGTCTGCCCTACGGTGCCCGTTTGCTGGTGGAGGCCGATCATCAGGTCAACGCTGGCCAGCGTCTGGCGGAGTGGGATCCCTACACCCTGCCCATCATCACCGAAAAAAGTGGTGTGGCCCATTATGTGGACCTGATCGAGGGCCTGTCCATGCGGGAAATTCTGGATGAAACCACAGGGCTATCCAACCGCGTGGTCATTGACTGGAAACAACAAGCCCGTGGAAACGACCTGAAGCCCCGCATCACCCTGCGGGATGCCGATGGGAACGTTTTAACGCTGGATAATGGGTTAGAGGCTCGTTATTTCATGTCTGTGGACTCCATCCTAAACGTGCCCAACGGGGCTACGGTTCAGGCGGGGGATGTTTTGGCGCGGATTCCTCGGGAATCGTCAAAAACCCGCGACATTACAGGGGGTCTGCCGCGTGTGGCTGAGTTGTTCGAGGCCCGCAAAGCCAAAGACCACGCCATCATGGCCGAAACGGCTGGACGCATTGAATTTGGTAAAGACAACAAAACCAAACGCAAAATCATCATCACCCCCCAAGATGAATCCGCTGAGCCCGTGGAATACACGCTGCCCAAAGGCCGCCACTTAGCCGTGCGGGAGGGGGATTTTGTGGAAATCGGTGATCTTCTGGTGGACGGCAACCCTGTCCCCCACGACATTTTGCGCATCAAGGGCATTGAGGCTTTGGCCGATTACCTGATTAACGAAATTCAGGACGTTTACCGTCTGCAAGGGGTGAAGATCAACGATAAGCACATCGAGGTCATCATTCGCCAGATGCTGCAAAAAGTGGACGTGATCGATCAAGGGGAATCCACTTTCCTTGTGGGTGAGCAGGTGGATAAAATCACCCTGCGTCAGGAAAACGCCAAATTGTTGGCCGAGGGCAAGCGCCCCGCCGTTGGGGAGCCTGTTTTGCAAGGTATCACCAAGGCGTCGCTGCAAACGCACTCTTTTATTTCTGCGGCTTCGTTCCAGGAAACCACCCGTGTTTTGACAGAATCAGCCACCGCTGGTCGTGTGGATTACCTAATGGGGCTAAAGGAAAACGTCATCGTGGGCCGCCTGATTCCCGCGGGAACCGGCAGCGTGTACAACCGTTATCGTTCCATCGCCCGCCAGCGGGATTATATCACGGCACATCCCGAATCTGTGACGGATCAAACCTTAGCCTTGGGACAGCCCGCTCATGATCTTTTTGGGGATGAGGCGGCGTAACCCTGCAATCGAACAATGGACACAACCCAAGACTTTCTTCACGTGTATAAGTCCACCCATACATTGAGACAAAATAATACCAAACCACAATCAAGAACCCCCTCTCCCCGTTGGGGAGAGGGGGTTGCAATAAGAATAATGCTCTGAAAAATAATGCAAAAGACCCCCTCCCTAACCCTCCCCCGCAAGCGGGAGAGGGCATTTTTTCAAAAACATGGGGGAATCTGTATGTTTTTGAAAGTGAAGGTCAATCAGACTGAACAAGCGTCGTTTTTTGCGTTAAGGGGAGGCATACTATCAAATAACCCTGTAGCCCCCCCCCTTTTGATGGGTATCTATTCTTGATAGGGTAGGGATGAGTGCTGAAGATTGATTTTGACCGATCCATCTTTGGCAGGGATGTAGCCAAAGCTGTATTCCACCTCAATCTCTTTGCCATCTTTTGGGGTGAAGTAATAGTGCCCCATGGCCAAGGCGGAATCACAATCGATGACAATGTCTTTGTTGTCAAAGCGCACGCTGGTGAACGGGGTCAAGGCGAAGCCTTTATCCTCGGCCTCTTGTCCTGTGACAAAATAAGACAGGGCTTTGTCTTTGGTGTCACGGAAAGGGACGGCGCGGGCCTTGGTGGGTTTAAAAAGCACCTTTCCCAAATCGTAGGCATACATTCTGTCAATAAAGGCAGAGGCTGTCATTTTAGGATCCTCCGCCTTGCCGATGGCCACAATGCCCTCCGCCCACGCGTTTTGTGCGGCCACAATTTGATCTTTGGTGAACGCGGGTTTAGGGCACGCAACAGCAGCCAACGTTGAACTGGCACCTGCCACGATGAAAGCGATGGCGAAAAGGGTAGTTTTAAGACGCATTGGATATCCTCCTGTTCAAGGTTCAAGTCACGGTGCTGGAACACAATATCCTCAATGCACAAGGCTATTGTGCTTCGTGAAATATATATACCCCGTACCTCCTGAATGCAAGAGAGGCTGTGTGAGAGATGACAACAGGAAAAGAGCAAAGAATGCATAAACAGAGACCCCCCTTCTGCCCCCACCAACCCTCTGTCAACCCTCTTGCCCCCATCATCCCAATGGGGTAGCAAAGAAAGCATGGATACAGCCTGTAAAATCCTCTTCCCTTCCCAAAAAAAACCCATGGAATCCAGCCAAGGGCCCCTTTATCAAGATATGGCTGTCTTGCAGGGCTATGTGCCCCGTTTGCGTCCGTTGTTGCAACGCCTGTTGGGGGGGCATCGGGTTTTGGATGTGCTGTGGCATTTGCCCACGGGGATAGAGACACTGTTGGCCGCCCCTGCGGCGGTGCCTGCTTTGGTGGGACAAACGGTGCAAATCCCTTTGTCCCTGTTTGATCAACGACAGCCCCGCACACGCACGCAGCCCACCCTGATTTATGGCAAAGATGCCCACGATACCGTGGTGGAATTGGTTTTTTTTAAAGGCAATCCCGCCTATCTTCACCGCGCCTTTCCCATGGGGCAAACCCGCTTTGTGCGGGGAAAGTTGGAATGTCTGGGGGGGCTTTACCGTATGGTGCATCCGCTTAGCGAGAGCAAGCCCCTGATGTCCTCCCCATGGCACAGGCCGACGTATCCTTTGTGCACGGGTATCACGCCCGCTGTTTTGGCCCCCATGATCCGCAGCGCCCTGAAAATCTTTCCCCCTGCGCCAGAATGGTTGCCTGATGCTTTGCTGCGTACATTGGGGTGGCCATTGTTTCACGAGGCTTTGCGGGCTTATCACCATCCCCGTCATGAAGGCGATCTGGATCCATCGACCCCCCATCGGATGCGACTGGCCTTTGATGAAATGCTGGCGCGTTTTCTCAGTTTAAAACTGGCCCGCTACAGCCAAAACCAACACGAAACCCCGATCATGCGGGGCGGGGGGGAACAGTACGCGCAGGCCTTGACGGCCTTGCCCTTTGCCCTAACGGACTGTCAACAGGGGGCGTTGCGGGAAATTCAGGCCGATCTAGCCTCCCCCCGCCCCATGCGGCGGTTGTTGCAGGGGGATGTGGGCAGCGGCAAAACGGTGGTGGCGTTTTTATCCGCCGTTATGGCCAAAGAGGCTGGATACAGCACGGTGTTGATGGTGCCTACAGAGCTGCTGGCGTTGCAACATGCGGCGACGTTGGCCCCGTGGGCTGAGGCTTGCGGCCTGACCCTGATGACCTTAACGGGTAAGGATCGGGGACGCATTCGGGATCACAAACGCGCCCTGTTGCCCGATGTGGATATTTTAATTGGCACCCACGCCTTGTTGCACGAAGACACCTTAATGCCCACCTTGGGGTTGGTGGTCATTGATGAACAGCACCGCTTTGGTGTGTATCAACGCTTAAAGCTGGCCCATGATGGGGCCGCGCAAAATCTGTTGGTGATGACGGCCACCCCCATTCCCAGAACGCTACAGCTGATGAGTTATCATGACATGACATGCTCGGCCCTGCGGACAAAGCCGCCCAATCGGCAACCCATCGAAACGCGAGCCTTGCCCATGAAAGAGGCCCCCACCGTAATGGCGCGTCTCTCAAAGCTGATCGCACAAAATCAAAAGGTCTATTGGATCTGCCCCCTGATTGACCCGCAAGAAGATAACACCCGTTTTATGGCGGCCACCCAGCGTTTTGAAATTCTAAAACACCATTTCGGGCCTCGTGTGGGATTATTACACGGCCAAATGAAAAGTGATCAGAAGGAGGCCACGCTGGCGGGCTTTGCGGGGCAGGATTTGGACATTCTGGTGTCAACCACCGTCATTGAGGTTGGCATTCACGTCCCCGAAGCCACGGTGATGATTATTGAAAACGCAGAACATTTTGGTCTGGCCCAGCTGCACCAGCTGCGCGGGCGCATCGGGCGGGGGATACTCAAAAGCCATTGTTTGCTGCTGTATGGCCCCGCCTTAACCCAAACGGCCAAGCGGCGTCTGGCCATTTTGCGGGACAGCGAGGATGGATTTTTTCTGGCGGAAGAGGATTTAAAAATCCGTGGTGGCGGTGATGTGATGGGGGCCGAGCAAAGCGGCTGGCCTACCTTTCGCTGCGCCGATATGGCTGTACATCGGGACTTGGTGGAACGGGCCAATGCCATGGCGACGGATTTTGTCCAGAACAATCCAACCCTCAGCGGGGCGCAAGGTCAAGGGCTACGGGCCCTGTTATCTCTGTTTGGGCGGCAAGACACGCTGGATTTGCTTCATGCGGGATAACATGCGGGATCCCGCGGCTTCTACCGCAAGGACTCCAAAACCCCCTGCAGCAGATAGCAAGCTGCCAGCTGGTCCACGACCTGTGCCCGTTTTTGTCGGGAAACATCGGCCTTAATCAAGCTGCGCTCCATGACAGAGGTGGTAAACCGCTCGTCCCAAAGCAAGATGGGGCCTGTGTATCCAGCTTTGATCAAAAGATGCGCAAAGGCTTTGGCAGCTTGGGCCATGGGGGTCACGCGGCCTTCGAGGGAAAGGGGCAAGCCGACAACCACGCCCACCACGCCTTGTGTTTTGGCGTAGATTAAAAGGTGCTCTAGGCAAGCCTCTGTGGGGCTGCGGGCCACTTTGGTTTCGGGAGTGGCCACCGTTCGCGTGGGATCCGACAACGCCACCCCCACCCATTTTGTGCCCACATCAAGGGCCATCAAGCGCCCCTCCTGCGGCAAGCAGGGGCGAAAATCCGAAAGAGAAGAAAAAATCATGGGTTGCACCGTGGGCAGGTTTGGGGTATGGATAGAGACTCTTTCGTACCGTGTTTCGCATGACCCTTCAACGTTCGGATATTCAGCGCCTGGCCAAAAAACTTGCCAAGATCCATTTGGATGATGCCGAATGCGATGCCTTAACCGTGGATATTCAAAAAATTATGGGCCTGATTGAACAGCTGG
>CANGYP010000017.1 GCA_947458235.1 Alphaproteobacteria bacterium | reverse complement strand
TTTCTGGGGGACATCAAGGGGTACGCTTCGCCTCGCACAAAAAAAGCCGCCCCTGCGGGGCTTGACCTACGGTCACTTTTTTTGCGTCTCGCCCCTTGACATCCCCCAGAAATCTGCTGCCCCACCCCGCCTTTTCCTTCCTTTATGCTCAGCAATGAACAGCCCTGTCCTGAAAAGTTCTCTGTGGAAACGCTTAGGCGTCTTTGCTATGGTTCCTCTTGTGATCAACAAGGTTCGGGGGCAAAGATGCGTCATATTGTGCTGGATACGGAAACAACGGGCCTCGATCCCGCCCATGGCCATCGGGTGGTGGAAATCGGATGTGTGGAGGTTATCCACTATGTACCCACGGGCCGCGTGTACCACCAATACATCAACCCCGAGCGGGATGTGCCCCAAGGGGCGTTTCAGGTCCACGGGTTGTCCGAAGCGTTTTTAAAAAACCATCCCCCTTTTCGGGAGATTGCTAGGGATTTTCTGGCCTTTGTGGGGGAGGATCCCTTGGTAATTCACAATGCCAAGTTTGATATGCGTTTTTTGAATGCGGAGTTGTCTCTGCATGGCCTGTCCCCTTTGCCCATGGAGCGGGCCATTGATACCGTGTCCTTGGCACGGCGGAAATTCCCTGGGGGCCGCGCCAGTTTGGATGCCCTGTGTCAACGGTTTGGCATTGATCTTTCAAGACGGAACAAGCACGGGGCCCTTCTGGATGCGGAGCTGCTAGCCGATGTGTATTTGGAATTGATGGGGGGACGACAGCCCAGCTTTGGATTAACCGCCGATGCCCATACCCACGAAAACGGAGCGGCCAACATCCCCGCCCAGCGTCCGTTCAGACCCGCCCGCACCTTTAACCCCACCGAGGATGAAAAAGCCCGTCACGAGCCCTTCATACAAACCATCAGGGGGGCTGCGTGATGTCGTATCTTGTCTATGCTTTGATGGGCCTGACGCTGCTGAGTTTGTTGGCGGGATTGTCTTTTTTTGTCCGCTCGTCCCAGAATGCCCGCTTAAAATCCAACACGCTGATGCAAGCCCGCGTCCTTTTTCAGGCGGCGGCTCTGCTGTGTCTGGCCCTGTTGTTGATGCGGTAGGGGTGTATGGCCTCACCCGATCCCGCATTGCTGGCGATGTTGGTTTGTCCTGAAACGCGGGGCCCACTGCGGTATGATGCCGAGCACCAAGAGCTGATAAGTCTGCAAGCCAAAATGGCCTATCCCATCCGTCATGGCATTCCCATTATGCTGCGGGACGAAGCCAGACCCTTAACGGATGACGACCTGCGCCGTTATGATGGGATAGGCTGATATGTCCGAAGAACAGGACGATTCCCAGAAAACCGAAGACCCCTCGCAGAGGAAGCTGGAACAGGCCAAGGAAAAGGGGCAAACGGTCAGTTCCAAAGAATTGTCCCACTTTTTCATCTTGTTGGGTGGGGCGTTGTCCCTGATGATTGTGATGCCAGCCCTCAGTCATCATTTAACCGATGCCATGACACCGTTTTTGGGGCGTGTGCATGATATGGATGCCTCCGCCGAGGGGTTGCGGGACCTCTTTGTGGGTATTTTGCTGCGCGTTGGGATGGCCATGGGGCTGTTTGCCGTTTTGATGCTGGTGGCGGGATTTTTGGGATCGTTTTTACAGCATGGTTTTTTGTTCAGCACGCACAGCATCACCCCGTCATTGGATAAAATCTCTGTTTTTAAGGGGTTTAAACGCATTTTCAGCGTCAAATCCGTTGTGGAATTGCTAAAAAACGTGGCCAAGCTGGTGGTGATCGGGGCGATTGTGGTGTCTTTGGTGCTGCCGCTGTTTGGGGATGAGATTACCCTGCTGCCCACCCTGTCGCTGGGGGATCAAATGGTGTATTTGCGCCATTATGCCCTGCGGATTCTGGGGGGGGCTATGGCGGCCATGTTGGTCATTGCGGGGGCGGACTATGCCTTTCAATTTTTCCAATTCCGCAAAGATATGCGTATGACAAAACAAGAGGTCAAAGAAGAATACCGCCAAACCGAAGGGGACCCCAAAGTCAAATCCAAACTGAAACAAATTCGCCGTGAACGGGCCCGTCGCCGTATGATGGCCAAAGTCAAAGACGCCACCGCCATCATCACCAACCCCACCCACTATGCCATTGCCATTGTGTATGACAAAGACAGTGCCGCCGCCCCCACCGTGGTGGCCAAAGGGGTGGATGCCGTTGCCCTGAAAATTCGTGAAGAGGGCAAAAAACACGACATTCCCATGGTGGAAAATCCCCCCCTCGCCCGCGCCCTTTATCAGGTGGAGCTGGATCAGGAAATCCCCTTTGAACATTACGAAGCCGTGGCCAAAGTCGTGTCCTATGTTTTTGGCCTGAAAAAGAAACGCTGAACAAGGGACTGAGGACGCACACAGGGGGTGGGCGACTTCCCAAAGAATCCACGATCACTGGATACCCCGAACACCGTGGTATTGAGAATCATTCGCAATTTGTGCTTGACGTCTAGCATGGCATAGCTTAAAAATAGCGGCAGATGGTATGGACAGTTTCAAAAGAGTGCTGAAGAGTGCTGATTTTATGGGCGATTCAAAATAACAAAACATTACAACCTCGGCAACGTCACCCCCGTTTGCCCCATATATTTGCCAGAACGGTCCGCGTAGGTCACCTCGCAGGGGGAATCGCCCTTTAAGAATAGAAACTGACAGATACCCTCGTTGGCATAGATTTTGGCCGGCAGGGGGGTGGTGTTGGAAATCTCGATGGTGACGTGGCCTTCCCACCCAGGCTCCAGCGGGGTAACATTCACAATAATCCCGCAGCGGGCATAGGTGGACTTGCCCAAACAAATCACCAAAACATCGCTGGGAATGCGAAAATACTCCACCGTGCGGGCCAAGGCAAAGCTGTTGGGCGGGACGATGCACACATCTTTTTTGCGGTCCACAAAGGATGTGTGGGAAAAATCCTTCGGATCAATGGTGGCCGCATCCACGTTGGTGAAAATTTTAAACTCATCCGCCACACGGGCATCATAGCCATAGGAGGATAGCCCATAGGAAATCACACCCGCACGGGTTTGTTTTTCCACAAAGGGGCTGATCATGTTGTTTTCTTGGGCTTGGGTGCGGATCCAGTGATCGGGAAGAATACTCATGATCTTTATTTTTTCTGCTGAGAAGGGGGGATGGATAGGGTGGATACGGGCGTTGACGGTGGCGGTGCCGTCTTTTTTCGGCGGCGCAGATTCTGGCGCAGGGCAGCAGCAAGCTGTTCAGGGGTGGATTTGGCCATAAAAAAGGGTTTCACGGATAATCTTTGGACGCATGCAAAAAATCCACACAACAAAACGCACTTCAACAAAAAGTGTTGCGGTTGTAAAGGGTTTTTGCTAAGAAAGGTGTCCTTTGTGTTGCGCTGCGGCGGGTGAATGGGGACATTCACGGGCATGCCCAGCCAACCTTAACCTGAAAAACCACCCGAGGATCAAATGCCCAAACTGAAAACCAAAAGCAGCGCCAAAAAGCGCTTTAAAGTCACGGGAACCGGTAAAATCACCGCGTATCCTGCCAACAAGAGTCATAACCTGCGTCGTCGCTCTTCCAAAATGAAACGTCAAACGCGGGAAAATATGGTTCTAAAGGATTGTGACGCCAAAATCGTTCGTCCTTTCATGCCGTATCTGTAATTTCTGAAGATCAGGAGACTCTTGTCATGGCCCATGTCAAACGCGGTACCACCACCCATGCCCGCCACAAAAAGGTGATTAAAGCAGCCAAAGGATACTATGGCCGCCGTAAAAATTGTTTCAAAACCGCCGTTCAGGCCGTTGAAAAAGCGGGCCAGTACGCGTATCGCGACCGTCGCAACAAAAAACGGACCTTCCGCAGCCTGTGGATCCAGCGGATCAATGCCGCTGTTCGGGCGCAGGGTTTGAAATACTCTGATTTTATCGCGGGGCTGAAGGCCGCCAATGTGGTTATGGACCGCAAGGCCCTGTCAGAGTTGGCCATTCACAACCCTGATGCCTTTGCCCATGTTGTGGAAACGGCGTTAAAGGCGCTGAATAACAAATCCGCCGCCGCTGCGGCCTAAGGCTGGGGATGGGTGTGCTGGGGGATCTTGCCAGTTTACGGGATCGCGTGCTGGCAGAGTTAGCCGCCACCACCACCTTAGAGGGGGTTGAGGCCCTGCGTGTTTCAGCCTTGGGGAAAAAAGGATCCTTAACGGCGGCCTTTGCCGCGCTGCGGGATCTGCCCCCCGATGATAAACGCGCCGCTGGCCAAGCCTTAAACACCGTCAAAGTGGCCCTTGAAGAGGCCATGGCCGCACGCGTTCAGCTCTTAAAAGATCAAGCCCTGCAAACTCAGATCATGGCCGAGGCTTTGGATATGACCCTGCCCGTCACGGGTGGGGGTCTTGGCCGCCGTCACCCCCTCAGCCGCACGCTGGATGATATTGTGGCCCTGTTTGCCCGCCAAGGCTTTGTGCTCCATCATGGGCCAGATGTTGAGGATGACGAACACAATTTCGGCGCCCTGAATTTCCCCCCCCATCACCCTGCGCGGCAGATGCATGACACTTTTTATGTGGATCAAACGGATGCCAATGGGCACCCCATGTTGCTGCGCACCCATACATCGTGCGTGCAGATTCACGCCCTGAAAGAGGCCACGTTGCCAGCGCGGATTTTGGCTGCGGGTCGGACCTATCGCTGTGATTCCGATCAAACCCACACCCCCATGTTTCATCAGGTTGAGGGGGTTGTTATCGAAGACGGCATCACCATGGGCCATCTCAGGGGCTGTTTGGAAACCTTCTTGGCTGATTTTTTTGAGCGGGATCGGGTGGACATTCGCTTTCGCCCAAGCTATTTCCCCTTTACAGAACCCTCTGCCGAGGTGGACATTCGCTGTCGCCGCAATGCCAGCAGTATTGTGATTGGGGAAGGCGAAGACTGGCTGGAAGTCCTTGGCTGTGGCATGATTCACCCCAACGTGTTAACCGCCTGCGGTGTGGACACCAAGCGCCACCAAGGGTTTGCCTTTGGCTTGGGTGTTGAACGTCTGGCCATGTTGAAATACGGCATCAGCGATTTGCGCATGTTTTTCCAAAACGATGGTCGCTGGTTGCGGCATTTTGGGTTTGTGGGGTGAGGGGTATCTAGGGCCTTTTTTCCTCCCCCGTCTTCTGATACCAAGCCACAATAATGTTCTGAAAAATAATGCAAAAGCTCCCCCTCCCTAACAGGGCTGTTAATGTCTCACTAAACTTTTCTCATACCGTCATTGCGAGCCTCCGGAGGAGGCGCGGCAATCCAGTTTTCTCGATCGTGGCATTTCTGGATTGCTTCGCTACGCTCGCAATGACGAACATTTGGCATAAGCCCTAAGGAGAAATGAACAGCCCTGGATCTTGCATGATCTCTTGACATTCCTTATACCAAACCACAATCAAAAACCCCCTCTCCCCGTTGGGACAAGGGTTGGGGAGAGGGAGCATAGGCAATCGTGTTTCATGCCCTATGCGATGCCTTGGTAGATGCTTTGCTCTTACGATGCACATAAAAACGCCGCATCATCTCTTCGGCAACACCCTTGGCAGGATTTTCAAGGGGGACTGTTTTCCATGTAAGCGTTGGGCCAAAAGGAACAAGGGAACCCCGTTCGATCAAAGCATCAAACAACGCCGAAAAGGGGATATGGTTGGACGGGTAAAACCTCTGCAAGGGAACGGGGTAATAGGCCACGGGCTTGCCACTGCCTAGGGCCTCGGTAAGCATACTGACAGAATCTTGGGTGACAATCATGCGTTCACAGCAAGCGAGAGCCCCTATAAACGGGTTGGCCTGTCCCTTTTGTCCCCAAACATAAAAACTGTGGGGCCTGCCTTTCAGTTCTTTTTGCCACAGGGTGATCAAGGCAGGGGGGGTGCGGCGGCTGGTGAGGACGATCAAAGATCCACCTTCCTGATCCTGCATAGTACATAAATCATGGATCATCTGACGCATCATGGTCTCCGTAAACTGGTAATGGCGAGAGTCCCCTCCCACAAAAACAGCTGTTTTGGGATACGGCAGCAAAGCAAAATACGGGGAAAAGGCATCAAACGCTTCAACCAAGTTTTGTTTGGTGATACGATGGGGGGCACCGATGGTCCGCACAATGGACGGATGATCTGGGGCTCGGTCATGGGTAGGCAAAACCACCATATCAAAATGATCATACCCCAGTTCAGGGCGCATCATATGACATACAAAGGTTTTGCCGCCGGATTTGCGTTTGATGGCAGCGGCAATGCGGGCCTGACGGCGGCCCGCCGAAATCACAATATCGGGCCAAGGGGGAAGCAAATCATGGTGATGGATACCCAAAAAATTCAAAGGCAAAAATTCATTATAAATTCTGGAAAAAAGGGTATAGCGCAGAGTTTTGGTTGTGACGGGGTGAATCAGATAACTGGCCACACCGTCCACCTGACTGTTATTGCCGGGACGATGATCGTGCAGGGCCCAGATAAGAGGAACTTTGGTCATAGGAATAGGATACCAAGGTTTTTGAAAGGTAGGTAGTGTTTGTACGAAGAGTTGACGCCTTCGTCCAGAGTGCGTATCGTAAAAAAAACATAAAGGGAAATGTGCATTATGAGCACCGCGCAAAAACAGCTTCAAGACGAAGACTCCATCGAAGGCATCTTGCTGTCCATACGGGAAATCATGATGACGGATGGACAAGCGGAGTCTGGTGCCCCCCGCACCATGGATGATGCCCCCGTTTTGGATTTAACACAACTGATTCGTGAAAACGGGCAAATTCAGGAAATCCCCAAGCCCAAAGCTCCGATTCCAGAGAGCATCCTGAAAGAAATTGACAAAAATAGCATAAAAAACAAACACATGAATGAATCTTTGGCGCAAAAACAGCCCGAAGAACCACCCCTTGTTCAAAAGCAATCCCCAGATCAAAAGGACCAGCCTACGCGTGCTGTTCTCGAAACCTTGGAATCCCAAGATGTTTTTGACGATCAAACGGCCCTGAATGAAATTGCGGATATGTTGGAGGAGGATTTGCCAGATGTCCAAACCCTAGGCGCGTTGTCCGAAGACGAAGACATGCCTTTGCAGGATGAGGCCTTTTTGGATCTGGAAAGTGCGGAGGCTCTAGAGCCCCTGAAAACAGAAAACGACGACGAGCTATTTTCTTTGGATGCCCTTCAGGATCATGACATGTTTTTAGAACAAGGTGGCGAGGATGTGACAGAATCCCTGTTATCACAATCCACCGATCTCCAAGATGATGCCCATGATGAAAAGGCTTTGCTGGGGGGGGATGCTCTGGCCCTGTCTTTGCGGGCTTTGGATCAACTGGATGTGGCCGTCGCCCAAACACGTTTAAAGCCTGATCCTTTGTTTGACCAAGATGAGGTTATTGGTACCAACATCCCCAGCAAATCCCTAGAGGACGTGATTGTACAGGCGGTCCAGCCGTATTTAAAAGCATGGCTGAACACCCATCTACCCACCATTGTGGAACAAAAAGTTCAAGAAGAAATCCGTCGTCTGGTCAATAAAAAACTGGGATCTTCGTGATCACAGCTGGCGGCCTGTGGGTCCGTGGGTGCGTTTTTTGTTTGTTGATTCTTTTGTGTGCCCCCTCCTCTGCCGATGATTTGGTGGGCCGCATTGACAGCTTAGAGCCGCAGGGCAAACGCCTGCGGGCTATTATTACGCCTTTAACCTTGGATCCTCCTAGGCAAACGAAACGTTTGCGCCTGAGCCTGCCCAGCAAAAACAACACCCATCTCCGTCCAGGGGATACGGTGGCGATGATTGCGAAAATCTATCCCCCCTATCCCCCGCTGGTGCCTGGGGGCTTTGATTGGCAGCGCTGGCTGTATCAAAACAACATCAGTCACATTGGCTACAGCATGGGCAGGGTGAAGCGTCTGAGCGAAGATATTTCCACCCTTTCCCGTTGGCAACAGTTACGCGTTCGGATTGAACGCGCCCGATACGATGTGACGCAGCGTTGGATTCATGCAGCCCCTGATTCAGAAACAGGGGCCTTTGCCGCCGCCCTGTTTACAGGGATGCGGGGGGCCATCAGTGCGCCCCTGATTCATTCCATGCAGGTTGCGGGATTGACCCACCTGTTATCCATTTCTGGTTTGCATATGTCTTTGGTGGCGGGGTTGGTTTATTTAACCTTTAGGTATGCGTTGGCACTCTTTGTGTTTCGCTTTCCCGTTAAGGCGGTGGCGGCCGCTTTAGCATGGGTATTTTCATTGATTTATTTGGCCTTTAGTGGGGCCGATATTCCCACGCAACGATCGTTTATTATGATCAGTCTGGTGTTGTTGGCGGTGATTGCCCATCGGCAGCCCTTTTCGTTATGGACAGTGTTTGTGGCGGCCTGTGTGGTCTTGGCCATGGATCATCGAGCCCTTAGCAATCCGGGGTTTCAGATGTCGTTTATGGCGGTGATCAGCTTGATTGTGTATTATCAACGCCATCGCCCCCTTTTCGAGACTGAGACCACCCGCCTGCGGACCATGGGGCTGTATTTTTATGGTTTGTTCATTTCTACATTTTGGGTGAATCTCACCACCGCCCCCATTGTGGCGTGGCATTTTTATCGGTTTAATCTTTATGGGCCACTGGCGAATATGGTGGCCATTCCACTGAGTTCTTTTTTCCTGATGCCGTTGATTATTTTGGCGGCACTGGCCACACCCTTTGGGCTAGAGGGACCTTTTTTATGGGCGTTTTCCTTGGGGGCGAAGCCTTTGTTTGATTTGACCTATGCCATTGAATCGTGGCCTGCGGCCAACATTTTGTTGGGGGCCTATCGTCAGGCGGCCTTTTTTTGCTTTGTGGGGGCCGCGTTTGCCTTTTTGTTTTTGCGGGGATGGTGGCGATGCTTGAGTGCTCTGCCTGTGGGTTTGGGGTTGTTTTTAATCTCTCTAACCGTGCGGCCAGATATGCTCATCAGTCACGATGGGCGTCATTTGGCCATCATTCATCCCAAAAGTTTGACCATCTACACACGCCGCCCCAGCGATTTTATTTTTGAAAAATGGGCCGATTATTGGGGTGTTCCCATGGATCAGGTGACGGTGGTGAAGCTTTTGGAAAAGGATCCCCCTGCGTCCTTGTGCAAAGACGCCCTGTGTCTGATCCCCTACCAACAGGGATGGGCCGCAATGCCCCTGAGGGCCTCGGCTTTGGCCGCAGCCTGCGCCCGCGTGGATATAAACCTTCTGATCACCCCCTACACCGCCCCCGAAGGCTGTCAGGCGAAAACCATTGTTGATCGGTCTTCCTTGGCCAAAACGGGGGCACAGTTGATATGGTTTTCGCCGTATCGCGTTTTAACAGACTACGATGTTCGGGGTCCACAGCCGTGGAATGGGTATGGCCGCGACACTAGGCCTTCATCGCCATAGCCACATCCAGCATCCGGTGGGAAAAACCCCATTCGTTGTCATACCACGAAAGGACCTTGAACATCTCCCCCACCTGTCGGGTTTGAGTGGCATCAAAAACAGAGCTTTCTGGGGTGTGGTTAAAATCGGTGGATACTAGCGGCAAGGTGTTGATACCCAAAACCCCCTTCATGGGGCCGCCAGCGGCATTTTGCATGGCGTCATGAATTTCAGGGATTGTAATGGGGCGCTCAGGCATAAAGGTTAGATCCACCACAGACACATTGGGCACAGGCACGCGCATGGCAAAACCATCCAGTTTGCCCTTCAGTCGGGGCAAGACCAGACCCACGGCCTTGGCGGCGCCCGTGCTGGTGGGGATCATAGACATGCCTGCCGTGCGGGCCCGCCGCAGGTCACGGTGATTGCCATCCAAAATTCTTTGATCGTTGGTATAGGCATGAATGGTAGTCATAATGCCCGAGCGGATGCCACAACATGCCTCTAAAACGGCCGCAACAGGGGCCAGACAATTCGTTGTGCACGAGGCATTGGAAACAATGCGGTGTTCGTTCTGTAGATGAGTATGATTCACCCCATACACCACGGTGATATCCGCATCATCCGCAGGGGCAGAAATCAAAACGCGCCCTGCCCCCGCCGCCAGATGCATCATGGCCCCTTCGCGGTTGGCAAATTTTCCAGTGCACTCCATGACGATATCCACGCCCAGATCTTTCCATGGCAAAGATTCTGGTGACGATTCCGCAAACATGGCGATGGTGTGCTGGCCTACGCTCAGGGTTTTTTGCCCTTTGATCACAGGTATTTTTAAACGGCCATGAACCGAGTCAAATTGTAACAAATGGGCGTTGCTGTCCATACCGCCACGATCATTGATGGCGACAATGTGGATATCCTCTTGGGGCCGATCCAAAAGAGCCCGCACAACCAAACGTCCAATGCGTCCAAAACCATTGATGGCAATGCGTAGGGTCATAACACGTCCTTTGTCATGTGGGGCGTTCTAAAAGAGGGCGTTTTTAAGGGGCTTAGAAAGGTGATGACGCGTTTGTTCCTGTGGCTGCGTGAACGCAGGGTATAAACTCAGCAGAGGATCATCCGACACAGAATACAAAACAGGGTCCTGCGTGAATCCGTTAAATTGTGTCGCCATGGTGCAGCCATAGGCCCCCAATTGACCGATTTCGATATAATCCCCCTCTTGCACATCATCTGGCAACATAAAGGGCCCCTGCATAACATCCATAGAATCACAGGTTGGCCCATAAAACCGAAAGGATGTTTCTGGTTTCGGGACCCGCAAAGAGGACCGATGCAAGCGTGTGGGAAATACGAACCCAATATGCCCTGCATCAAACAAACTGCCATAGGTGCCATCGTTGATATAAAGCGTATCCCCCCGCCGCATATCCACCCGCACCAGAACCGATCCGCTTTCAGCCACCAAAGCCCGACCGGGCTCGGCAAGCAAGGTCATGCTGTCATGATGAGGTAACTGGGAAAAGGCTTCATGGATAGCATCAAAATACAGGCGCAAGTCTGGCGGGGTCAACCCTGGGTAAATGGACGGGAATCCGCCCCCCACATTGAAATAGGTTGGCCGCGTTGGTAAATCATCCAAGACTGTACGACACATGCGAATGGCAATGCGATACGCATCGGGATTCATGCACTGGGATCCCACATGAAATGACATCCCCATCTCCGCCGCATATTGAGAAACCAGCGCAATCAAGCTTGGCGCATCATGCAGAGCCACCCCAAATTTGTTGGCCAAGGTAATTTCCGAATAGCTGTTGGGTATAGCCAAGCGCACGTGCAAAGACAAGTCTTTGGCATACCCTGTTTCCTCTAGAATTTTTCTCAGTTCGGCTTCTGAGTCTAGGGAAAAATGCCGCACACCAAAATCGTGATAGGCCCTAGCAATGGCATGGCGGGGCTTAACAGGGTGCATATAAAACAATGTTGCATCGGGGAATCGCGCAGAAAGATCCGCTGCCTCTTTCAAAGAGGCCACATCAAAAGAGCGCACGCCCGCCCGATACAAATCCGTCAGAATGACGGGATCAGGGTTGGTTTTCACGGCATAAAGCAGCCGCGCTCTGAAATGATCTTGAAAATACTGGGTAGCCGCCGCCAGAACATGGGGGCGATACAAAACCGCAGGATCACAAGGCTGTCGCAAGGACAGGGCTGTAACAGTTGTCGTGGTGCTCATTTCGCATAAAGACCCCAAAAACGTTGACACAGCGCTTTTCTTGCGTTGCCTTTGCAAACCTCTGTTGGCGCAATCAAAACGAAACCCGTCATACACAAACCGTACCCTGTATGCAAGTTTTTTTTACAACTTTGACAGCCAGCAGAAAGTGCGGGCCATATCTTCCCTTAAAACGGGGATTGCGAACGTGCCAACATGGGGCCCAAGGATTGACCGCCGAACAGGTGGATATGCAAATGGGGCACCTCTTGTCCCCCGTTGACCCCTTGATTGCTGAGGATACGATAGCCTGAGGATTCCAGATCATGATCCTTGGCAATCTTGGCCACGGCGCGAAACAGGGCGGCAATCTCTCTTTCGGATGCGTTTTTAGAAAAATCCGTCATATCAACATAAGCCCCCTTGGGGATCACCAAAATATGAATCTTGGCTTGGGGGTGAATGTCGTGAAAGGCCAAAACGTGATCATCTTCGTAAACCTTGTGACAGGGAATCTCCCCCCGCAGGATTTTGGCAAAAATGTTTTGGGGGTTATAGGGCATGGAATCTGTCCTTGGGGTCTAAGATGCTGCCTCAACCGAACGCTCGGGATTCAACAGTTTATTGACTTTGCCGTCAAACAGGATGGATTCCGCTTCATTCAGCAAGGGATCCAGTTTATCTTCATCCTGACATTCCACCATAATCCGAATCAGGGGCTCCGTGCCGGAGGGACGCACAACAAGGCGAGCGGTTTTTGCCACTTTGTCCTGCAAATGCTCCAAACGCTTGGTGACGGTGGCATCGTGCAACAGGCTTTTGTCCACATTTTTTAAATTGCGGATTTTCTGGGGGAAAGGTTTCAGAATATGGGCCAGCGCGGTGCTGTCCAGATTATGCTGCTGCATCACCGCCAAAACCTGAAGGGCGGCGATCAACCCATCCCCCGTGGTGGCATGTTCCCCAACGATGATATGCCCCGATTGTTCCCCGCCAAGGTTCAGACCGTTTTGCCGCATGGCTTCCACAACATGACGATCCCCCACGGGGGTGCGGTAAAGTTTCAGGTTCAGGGTGGAGAGGAAATGCTCCAGCCCCATATTGCTCATCACTGTGGCGGCAACCCCGTCGCCCCGTAGCAGGCCCTGTTCATACCAATACCCCGCAATGATGGCCAAAATGGCATCGCCATTGATTAAAGTGCCGTTTTTATCACACAAAATCAGACGATCTGCATCCCCGTCCAAAGCGATACCCAAATCGGCCTTTTCGGTAATCACACGGGCACACAACTGCTCTGGGTGCAAGCTGCCACACTGGGCGTTGATATTAAACCCATCGGGGGACACCCCTAGGCTGCACACCTCCGCCCCCAATTCCCAAAAAATGGTGGGGGCAATTTTATAGGCCGCCCCATGGGCGCAATCCACAACCAAACGCAATCCATCCAGACGCAGACCACGGGGAAACGTCATTTTCACGGCCTCAATGTAGCGCCCGATGCTGTCTTCCATGCGGCGCACGCGCCCCATGGCATGGGGTTGGGCATAATGACTGGATAAATCGGTGTTCACCAGACGGGCCACCTCGGCTTCGGCATCATCACTCAGTTTAAAACCATCGGATCCGAAAAACTTTACCCCATTATCATGATAGGGATTGTGGGAGGCCGAAATCATCACCCCCAAATCCGCCCGCATGGAGCGCACCAGCTTGGCCACCGCTGGTGTTGGCAGGGGGCCCGTGGTAATCACATCCACCCCCATGGCGGAAAAACCCGCCACCAAGGCAGGCTCGATCATATAGCCGGACAAACGGGTGTCTTTGCCGATAATGGCCAAATGACGATGATTGCCCCGCTTCAGACACAAGGACACCGCAGCCGCCACATTCATCAGGTTTTGGGGCGTAATGGCCCCCGTGTTGGCCAAGCCGCGAATCCCATCTGTCCCAAAAAGGGTGTCTGCGGAGGTTGTCATCATCTCCATCCTTTGTTTTTATACGTTACTGGGCCACATTCAGGGCCACAAACAACTGGGACCCCTCTGGCAAGCGCATTTGCATCAGCAAAGATCGATTGCCTCGCTTTTTCAGGGTCTCCACCAACGTTATCACCTGCTGGGGAGTGGTTACGCGATCACGGGATACACTCAGGATCACCGTGCCCTGACGGATGCCAGCCTGATACAGCTCACTGTTGGGCTCCACACGACTGACCAGAACACCGCGAACGCTCTGCGGAATTTGATAGGCTTGGCGGCTCTGATCCGTCAACGCCACCAAGTGCATACCA
Source organism: Alphaproteobacteria bacterium (assembly GCA_947458235.1). GTDB lineage: Bacteria > Pseudomonadota > Alphaproteobacteria > JAJTHO01 > CANGYM01 > CANGYM01. The sequence continues at coordinate 9,075 of CANGYP010000017.1, read as the reverse complement.
TACAGGATCACGCGGGACTGTTGGCCTTGGCTGTCTTGGGCAGTACTGGCATCTTCTGCCATCTCCGCATCCTCCAGACGTTCGATTTTGGCGGTCGTGGTGCGACGGGCCCCATCGCGCACATAGTCCAATGTGACTGTCTTGCCCACAGGGGTGGATGCCACCAGACGGGGCAGATCTTTTGATACCTTAATGTCATGGCCATCATAACGCACAATCACGTCGCCATCCTCGATGCCCGCTTTGGCGGCAGGGCTGTTTTCGTTCACACGGGCAATCAGGACGCCATCGGTGTTATCCATGGACAGGCTCTCGGCAAGCTCTGGTGTGATGTCCTGAATCCGCACGCCCAACCAACCGCGCTCGGTTTTGCCTTTGGTGCGGAGCTGGTCAACAATGGGACGGGCCATGTTGGCGGGAATGGAAAACCCAATGCCCACACTACCGCCCGAGGGGGAGAAAATGGCACTGTTGATGCCCACCACCTGCCCATCTTGATTGAGCAAAGGCCCACCAGAATTCCCCTGATTGATGGCCGCATCGGTCTGGATGAAATCATCGTAGGGGCCAGCCTGAATATCCCGGGCCCGCGCCGAAATAATGCCCGCCGTCACGGTCCCCCCCAAACCAAAGGGATTCCCGATGGCCATCACAGGATCCCCCACCCGCGCACGGTCGGAATCCCCCCATGATAGGGTGGGCAGGGCCTTTGGGGCTTTGACTTTTAGCAGGGCCAAGTCGGTTTTTTCATCACGCCCCACCAGCGTGGCGGAGAGCTGGGTCTGATCGTTTAAAATCACCTTAATATCTTGTGCATTTTGAATGACATGGTTGTTGGTCACCACATATCCATCCGCAGAAATAATAAACCCTGATCCCAAAGCCACCCCTTTTTTGGCGGGGGCATTTTTGTATTGGTTTTCAAAAAAATCTTTGAAAAACTGCTCGAACGGGGACCCAGGGGGGAATTGGGGCATTTGGGTGCGCCAGTCTTGTTGTTTGACGGCCTGAACGGCAGCGATGTTCACCACGGCAGGACTGGCTTTTTCCGCCAAATCCGCAAAGGACACCATGGACACATTGGCCCAAGCGGGGGCCACCATCACCAAAATAAACACACAAAACCGTAAAGCCATAAACACACGCCCAAACATTTTTTATTGATTTTTCATAACATTGCCCGCATCCAGAACGAGGATTTTGGGGCGATGGGTGGTCCGTTCCTCTTCTTCGAACTGGGCGTAGGCAGCAATAATGATCTGATCCCCCACCGCCACCAAGCGGGCGGCCGCGCCGTTGACGCAAATCTGACCCGATTTCCCGAGAATCACATAGGTGGTAAAGCGCTCTCCATTGGTACAATTATACACATCGACCTGTTCATATTCTACGAGACCCACGAAGGCGCAGAACGCTGGATCAATGCTGATGGATCCCTCGTACATCAAATCGGCCTCCGTCACGGTGGCGCGATGAATTTTGGATTTTAACAACGTGCGGCGCATACAACTGAATCAAAGTCCCTGAATGAAAATTTCTAGGATAGGACACCCATTGTAACCAAGGCCAAACAAAACACAAGGGGGGAGCGGGAATGGCGTTCTTTCTGCTTGCTTTCTTAGAAAAATCCGCCAAAGTTGCGTTGCGCCATAGATATAGCAACACGATCCAAAAACCTTATCCACAACAACCTTATCCAAGGGTAAAAGCTGATGCGTAGCCTAGGAATGCTTCTCTTCTTGGCCATAATCATGGGGGTTCTGGGGGGGCAAGGCGCATGGGCGCAGGCTATATCCATTGATTTTGCCGATGAAATGCAAGGCGAAGCTTCAGGCCGCATTTTCCAGCTGATTGCCTTGATTACAGTTCTCAGCCTTGCCCCATCTTTGTTGGTGATGGTGACATCGTTTACGCGGATTATTATTGTGTTTTCATTTTTGCGCACGGCCTTGGGGTTGCAGCAGACCCCGCCCAACGTGGTGTTGATCGGATTGGCGTTGTTTATGACGTTGTTTATTATGACCCCGACCTTAGAAGAGGCCTACACCACCGCCATCGAGCCCATGATCGCGGAAAAAATCACAGAGGAAGAGGCGCTGAAGCTTGTGGGGAAACCCTTTCATGCCTTTATGCGTAAACAGGTGCGGGAAAAGGATGTGGCCCTGTTTGCAAACATGGTGAAAAAAACGGAGGTGACAACGCCGGAAGCCCTGCCCTTTCGCATCCTGATACCGGCGTTTATCCTGAGTGAATTGCGACGGGCGTTCGAGATGGGCTTTTTGATTTTTATACCCTTTTTGATTATTGATATGGTGGTGTCCAGCATTTTAATGTCCATGGGGATGATGATGTTGCCGCCCATTTCCATTTCTTTGCCCTTTAAGCTGATTTTCTTTGTGTTGGTGGATGGGTGGTACATTTTAGCGGGATCCTTGGTGCAAAGTTTTGGATAGCCATGACCCCCCGTGATGTTGTCCGTTTGGTGCGGTTGCATCGCCCCGTGGGGGTGTTGCTTTTGTTTTGGCCGTGTGCCTTTGCCCTTGCCCTGTTTCAAGCCCCTGTAGTCCTTTATGGCCTTTTTTTTCTGGGGGCCATCGTCATGCGTAGTGCGGGGTGTATTATCAATGATCTATGGGATCGGCGCATTGACGCCGATGTGTCCAGAACACGGGATCGTCCGCTGGCTGCGGGGACGGTGACACTGTTTCAGGCCCTGTGCACGCTGGCGGTGTTGCTGGTGATGGGGCTGTGGATTTTACTTTATTTGCCTGTGCAGGCGATTCTGGTGGGGTTGGCAACGGTGCCACTGGTGGTTTTGTATCCTTTGGCCAAGCGGTTTGTGGCATGGCCGCAGGTGGTGCTGGCGTTGACCTTTAATGCGGGGGTTCTGGTGGTGGCAGCAACGGTGCAGCAGCCTGTGCCTTGGGTGCTGTATGCGGCCTGTGTGGTGTGGACGTTGGCCTATGACACCCTGTACGCCTGTCAAGATACGGCGGACGATGCCCGATTAAAAATTCATTCAGGGGCTTTGTTGTTTGGGAAGCATGTGAAAAGCGCGGTGATCGGCCTGTATGCGCTGGCGTTTTTGTTATGGGGGGCCTTTGTGCCTTGGGTGGTGGTGTTGGGTGCGGGGTGGTGCTTAGCTTTGGGGTGGCTCTGGCCCCCCCAAGAGCCCCTGATAACAGGACGTTGGTTTCGTGCCAATGGTCTGTTGGGGGCGGTTCTCATGGGCTTTTTTTTGCTGGCATAGTCACGCCCTAAGGCTGTATCCCCCGCCCCAAGGCCCGATGCCCAATATCACGCCGATAAAACCCCTGTGGCCACTGGACATGGTGAATCAGGGTATAGGCGCGGTCCCGTGCCTGTTGCAGCGTATCCCCCACGCCCACTAAGGATAACACACGCCCACCAGTGGCGATCAGGGTGCCATCATCTTTACGCTGGGTGGCGGCGTGCAGAACAAAAGTTGTGTGCCCATCCCCGTGGGGCAGGCTTTGGATGGGGGTGCCAGTGAGGGGATGTTCGGGATAGCCTTGGCTGGCCATGACAACACACAGGGCGTGGCGGGTGGACAGGCGCACGGTGTGTTCGTTTAATGTTCCCACGGCGCAGGCATACAACAGCGGCACAATGTCCTGATCCATCAGGGGCATCAAAACCTGACATTCTGGATCCCCAAAACGGGCGTTAAACTCAATGACAAAGGGCCCTTGGGCCGTCATCATCAACCCCGCATACAACACCCCCTGAAAGGGGCAGTCCTGATCCGCCATGGCCTGCGCCACGGGTTGAATGATGGTAGTCATAACACGGTCAACCCCCGCATCATCCAGAATCGGCGCGGGGGCGTAGGCCCCCATGCCCCCCGTGTTGGGCCCCAAATCCCCGTCAAACACCCGTTTATGATCCTGCGCATGGCCGATATAGCGCACGGTTTTGCCATCGCACAGGGCAAAGACGCTGACCTCTTCCCCGTCTAAAAACTGCTCGATAACAACACGGCTGCCCGCATCCCCGAAACAACGATCCCCCATCATAGACGAAAGGGCCGCGGTGGCTTCTTCCCGCGTTTGGGCAATGACCACGCCCTTGCCAGCGGCCAGACCATCGGCCTTAATCACCATGGGCAGGGCCGCCGTTTCGGCATATTTTAGGGCGAGGGATAAATCTGTAAAGGTTTCATAGGATGCGGTGGCCACGCTGGCCTGTTTGCAAAGGGTTTTCATAAAGGCCTTGGATGTTTCCAATCGCGCCGCCGCCTGACTGGGTCCGAACACGGGATACCCTGCGTTCCTCAGGGCATCGGACAACCCATCAGCCAGTGGCTTTTCTGGACCAATAACCACAAGATCCACGGCGTTGGTTTGGCAAAAATCCAAAACGGCGTGGCTATCCTCAGGCACTAAGGGGGTAGAGGACGCAATGCCCGCATTCCCTGGTGCCGTCCACAACCGATCACACAACGGTGAAGCCGCCATTTTCATCGCCAGCGCATGTTCCCGCGCCCCACTACCGATCAAAAGAATCTTCATCATCGTGATCTTTCTATACAAGGGATTAACTTCTGTGGTATATCCCTGTTTCGTGCGGGATACAAGGGAAGGCTCTGTCATGAATCGCAGCATCATTGAAACGTTGTTGGGCGCCGCTGTTTTGCTGGCAGCGGGGTATTTTTTGTTTTTTGCCTATCAACACAGCGATGTGGGACGCAGTGGCCAAGGCTATCCCCTGTACGCGACGTTCGAGCGGGTGAATGGCCTCACCCTAGGATCCGATGTGCGTATCAGTGGGATTAAGGTCGGCACCGTCACGGATATGACGCTGGACACCAAAACCTTTTTGGCCACCCTGACTCTGAATCTGAAAAACGACGTGGCGTTGTCTGATGACACTGTGGCAGAAATCACATCTGACGGCCTGTTTGGCAATAGTTATCTGGCCCTGAATCCGGGGGGATCCGAAGACATTTTAAAGGCGGGCGACAGCCTGACCTATACGCAGGCCCCCGCGACCTTTTCCGAGCTGATCACCAAGTTTATGCTCTCCTCCAACGACGACAAGGCCAAAAAAGACACAAAAGAGACCCCTTCCCCCTCTGCCTCTTCGGACAAAGAGGCCGCCCCTGCCAAGCCATGACGAGGCCCTCATGCTGCCGCCTCTGAAACGATCCCTTGCTGCCCTTTATTTGGGTGTTTTGGTGTTGCTGGGCATGACATACCCAAGGGCCTTGGCTGAAGATATTGCCTTAGCTGAAGATATTATGGTGCACAGCCAACCTGAATCCCCCTCCTCCCCCCAAGTTGAAACACTGGCGCCAACAGAAACACCCCCCGAGGTCCAGCCCCAAGTGCCCCCCCCCTTGCCTAATGAAGGCCTTGCCCAAATGGAAACCAAGGCCGTAGCGGTGCTTCAGGCTTTGGACAAGGTCACGGGGCGCGTCCACCTGCTGACGGTTACGGTGAATCAACCAGCGCAGTTTGCCTCTTTGACTTTGCAAGTGCGCAGTTGTCGCAAAAGTTTACCCGAAGATTCCCCCGAATCCGCCGCGTTTTTAGAGATCCAAGACACCAACCCCAAGGGTGAAAAAAGCACGGTGTTTTCGGGATGGATGTTTGCCTCTTCCCCCGCCGTTTCCGCCATGGAGCATCCCATGTTTGACGTTTGGGTGGTGGAATGCCGAAATTAACACAACATAAGGAACACCAATGAAAGTCCTGATTTGCGGGGCAGGTCAAGTGGGTTACAGCATCGCCCAGTACCTTTCCAAAGAAGACAACGACATCACCATCATCGACCATAACGAAGAAATGATCGACCGCATCAACAACACGCTGGAGGTTCGAGCGTTGCTCGGCCATGCCTCTTACCCCGATGTTATGGAAAAAGCGGGGGCCGAAGACGCTGAATTGTTGATTGCCGTCACCCATTCCGACGAAGTCAACATTGTGGCCTGTCAAATGGCCCACAGTTTGTTTGCCATTCCCCGAAAAATTGCCCGTTTGCGAGCCCAAAGTTATTTGATTCCCGCGTTTTCCCACATTTACCGCGGCACGGATGTGCCCATTGATGTGATTATCTCCCCCGAAAAAGAGGTGGCCCACGCCATCAGTGAATTCCTGAACGTCCCAGGGGCGTTCGAGGTGGAAATGCTGGCCGAAAGCCAAGTGGCCTTTTTGGGTATCATCTGCGAAGCCAGTGCCCCCATTGTGAACGTGCCCTTCCGACAAATGGCATCCCTGTTTCCCGATTTACACCTGAGAGTTGTGGCCATCCAGCGGGGGGGGCGTTTTTTTGTGCCCCACGGCGATCATCAACTGTTGCCGCAGGATCAGGCCTATGTCGTCACGGCCACCCATGCCCTGCGCCGCGTGTTAAAATTGTTTGATCACGAAGCCCCCGAAGCCCGCCGTCTGGTGATTGCGGGTGCGGGCAATGTGTGCCGCTTTCTGGTGCAAAAAATTAAAAGCGATCACCCCCAAATCGATGCCAAAATCATTGAATGGAATCGGGATGTGGCGGAACAGTTTGCGCGTTCTTTTCCAGACACCACCATTTTTAATGGGGACGCACTGGACCAAGAGATTCTTCACGAAGCCGATATTACCAAAGCGGACACCTATGTTGCCATCACCGACGATGACGAAGCCAATATCCTGAGCAGTCTTCTGGCCCGCCGTTTGGGTACCTCAAAATCTTTGGCTTTGGTGAACAGCCTTAGCTATGAGCCCCTGATCAGTTCGCTGGGGATTGATTCCGTGGTGAATCCCCGCGGCATCACTGTATCCAAGATTCTGCAATACGTTCGGCGGGGTCATATCCATAAAATTCATTCCATCGGCCAAGGTTTTGGGGAAATCATCGAAGCCGACGCCTTGGAAAAATCGGATTTTGTAGGCAAGCGGCTTCAGGATATTTATTTACCCCGCGATACCTTGTTGGCAGCAATTGTGCGGAATCGTCATGTTATGGTACCCAACCGGCAAACCCAAATCCTAGCGGGAGACCGGTTGATCATGTTCGTCCCCAAAGGCGGGATTCGGGCCGTTGAACAGGCTTTGGCGGCCAAAACCAGTTATTTTTGACCGCCCCCCATGTTTGCCCTCATTTTTGGGCGACCACAGCCTTGCTGTGCCATGGGCGATACATCAGCAGCGCAATCAACACCACAACCGTTACATAAAACAGAACCTCCATGCCCGAAGGATGGGGGGTGTACCCAATCAGAACGCCCAGAATTTCCCCCATCAGACTTTCCCCAGAAATCAGATGAGACGTATTCCACATTTGGGGCACCAAATCAGGCAATACGCCCGCAGCAATCAGATAGGATGCCCCGTGAGCCGCCATACCAGCCGTCAACAAAACCAAAAGCCAGCTGGTCACGGCAAACAGATGACGACGGGCCGCCCGTAACAAGCCCAAATACAGCAGAACCCCTACCACAGTCCCACCAACGGCCCCCAAAGAGGCCCCTGTAAAGACGTCCGACCATGTTACCTGACCCGATGCCATCATGCCATAGGTGAACAGAACAATTTCCGCCCCCTCCCGCAATGAGGCCAAGGCCACAATGGTGACCAAAACCCAAATAGATGTTTCGCCAGCGACGATCTCGGATCCCACTTTGTGAATGCGCTGGGACAGATGTTTGGCATGGTGTTTCATCCAGATCACGGTCCAGCTTAGGAAACCCACCGCAACGAACAACACACCCGCATTAAAGATATCTTGACCCGTGCCCTCCACCGAGGCCGCCAAGGTGTCCGTGAAAAAGGCGATGATGGCGGCCCCCAAAAACCCTATGCCCAAACCCAACATAATGATTTTAATCCGACCCTGCAGGCCCTGCGTGGCCGCCATCACCAAACTGATGATCAAGGCAATTTCCAAAAATTCACGAAAAACGATGGTGGCAATGGGTAACATGGCAATGGATTCCCGAATGTTTTGACTATTTCACAATCACCTGACCTTTGGCTTTATCAGGGTTAAACTCCCCCATGAACGGATAGGTACCCGTTTTCAACGCCCCCATCTTGATACGCACTTGACCCCCGCCAGGGATGATTTTTTCTCGGCTCAGCTCTGTGCTTTCGAATTCCTCTGGGGTTTTATCATGGTTTTTGATGATTAAGGTCCACGGGGTATCCGCAGGGACCGTCAAGGTTTCAGGGGAAAAGGTGTGGTCTTTGATCTCTAGGGTATAAGTTGGCTCCTCAGCCCCCGCCATGGGGGCCAGCGTCATCATTCCCAGCAACAGGGACAAAGATAACATTGGGAAAGAAAAACGCATCGGGGATTCTCCATGATATGAACAATACCCCACCTTACGCGAATTGAGAATCATTCGCAATGAAAAAATACACACATGGGCACCTCTAAGAAATCCTCAATGTTTTGTCATGAGAGACGCAACGCGATGAAGGAATCGAGGGCGTGTCATAGGTGCCCGACACATTGATTCCCAAAGTCTTGGGAACAGCCTTACCTTAACGTGGCGATGCGTTGATGTTCAAACGTATGCATTTCGGCGTATGAATTTCGGCTTGGCGTAGGCGCATAAAATTGATAATATATTTTAAATTTATGAAGGGATTAAGGTAAGGACATTTATGAGACAGCCCCAACAACACAAGGGTGAGAACAGAACAGACCTGTATGCTAAGCTGTTGAAAGAGAATCCCGAGGAACTACACCGATATTTCCTAGGGTGGCTTGATCTGAAACATTCAAAACGCCAAATGCCGTTACCCCATGTTCCCTTTAACGCATTCTGCAATTTATTCGAAATCAAAATACAAAATGGTGAGGCTAAACTAACGCCTTCCGAAGCTAGGAGTCTATCGGAAACCGTCAAAAAGGGTAAGCAGGATTTTGTAGATTTTTGGAAAAACACCAACCAACAAGAGTTAAATACTCTAGGGCCTGTCATCATTTGAGCCAGATAACCGAGGCGACGAGGTGGATGGCACCCAAAAAATTGCAGGCGGTTTTGTCATAACGTGTAGCAATGCCTCTGTATTGTTTGAGTTTTTGGAAGAAATTTTCGATCAAGTGCCGCCATTTGTACATCTC
>CANGYP010000016.1 GCA_947458235.1 Alphaproteobacteria bacterium | reverse complement strand
GTGACCTGGTGTTCTTCCCCCTGCCACTCACGGGTGAGGCGGGTGCCGCTGACGGGGCGCTCTATGGTTTTGCGTCCATGGTTCCTTTCCCCAAGCCGCCTTTTGGCCGCGTCCTCCATTTTTCGTTCTAATCGCGCTGTGTCGGTGCCTTGGGCCAATTCCTGAAGGCGGTAAGCAAGGCGGCGCTCAAGATACGCCCGACCATAGGCCGGCGGGTCGGTTGTAAACAAAGCAATCCAGCGTTGCCGCAGCTGTTTCATGCTCAGGGCTTTAAGACCATTGATTTGCGATAAAATGCTGTTATTCATGGGTTTTTCCTGTGTTTTCAAGGTGTGTCCATGAAGGCTCAGAAGGCCCCGAGAAGTCCAGAGGAATCTCTCTTTCGGGGCCAGAAAAGGCAGAATATTTTTCCCGCAGACGCAGGATGCCGAGGGCCAGAATTTCGGCCACTTCCAAAAGAGGGGAATCAATGATGGGGCGTTCCTGTTTCATACGCACAGGATAAAAGAGCACGCAAAATCCCTCAATCACCTTTGTTTTCGCAGCGTTTCGCTTGAGCCGCCACGGCTTCTCTCAAGTGGGGGGGGCAAAATCGTTTCGAACCTTCAAAAATGAAAATCATTAAAAAACAATGACTTTTGCCACTTGGCTTCGACGCAAAAAGCCAAGTGACGTTACAGAGAAAACCCCTCTGAGCGAACGAATGCGAAGCCGTGCGCAAAACCCCCAAAACACCACCGCCAAGCGAAAAACCCGCAAACCAAGGCGGAGAGAGGCGGCCTTGAGAGAATGACCATGAGGGGGAGAGAAAAGTTTTAAAAAATGAAATGGCTCGCCTCAGCATCCAGAACAATCCATCTTTCTCGCTTAAATGATGACACGCCCTAGGGCGTGCCCTCCCCGCAAAAGTATGCCCATAGTGATCTAGGAGGGGCACCTAGGGGCAGTCTCAAAGGGTATGGTCCTTTGGGGCCATGAGAACACAACATGGTGTATAGATGTATATGAGGTGATGTATGCGGGAGTGTGGGATAAGCATCTACCGCACAAGAGGCTTGCCAACGTGCAGGCCTGTCAGGTGACCCTCTTCCATCACCATATGACCCGCCACGATGGTGTGGGTGGGCCATCCTGTGACGGTTTTGCCCTGATAGGGGGTCCATCCGCAGGGACTGGCAATGGTTTCAATGGTGACGCGACGTTTTAGGTCCACCAGTGTGATATCAGCATCAAACCCGATACCCAAACGGCCTTTGCGGGGGAAATCATACACACGGGCGGGCCCTGCACACAGAACATCCACCACACGGCTTAGGGGGAACAAGCCCTGATTCGACAAATCCAGCATCAACGGCAACAGGGTTTGTACGCCCGGCATACCCGATGGCGAGGACGGATACGGCATGGCCTTTTCTGCCTGTGTATGCGGCGCATGGTCCGATGCCACCACATCCACCAACCCTTTTTGCATGGCGCGAATCAGGGCGGCCCGATGATGGGGGGCTTTGATGGCGGGATTCATTTGCACCCATGTCCCGTGCTGTTCATAGCATTCAGGGGCAGAAAAAATCAGATGCTGGGGCAAAATTTCCACCGTGGCCACATCGCGTGATGTTGCCAAAACGTCCATTTCCTCCGCTGTTGTGATATGCAGCAGGTGCAGACGTTTGCCCGTTTCTCTGGCCAGAGCCACGATGCGGCGTGTGGCCTTTAAACAGACTTCTTCGTCCCGCCATTGGGGATGATCCAAGATGGTGTTGGCCATGGGCTTGCGGGCGATGAGGCGTTCTTCGTCCTCGGCATGGATGGCCACGCGGCGACGCGTTTGTCGCAAAACGGACCGCAAATGCTCATCATCTGACACTAACAGACTGCCCGTGCTGCTGCCCATAAAAATTTTAATCCCCACACACCCAGGCAAGTCTTCCAAGGCTGGCAACGCATCCGCATTGTCCAAACTGGCCCCCCCAAAAAACCCATAATGACACCACGGGTTTTGGGCCGCCGTGTGAAGTTTGCTTTGCAGGGCCGCCGTCGTGGTGGTGGGGGGCTTGGTGTTGGGCATTTCCATAATGGCCGTTACGCCCCCCAGAACTGCCCCACGCATACCGCTTTCAAGGGTTTCTTTTTCTGGAAATCCGGGATCCCGAAAATGGACCTGTGAATCAATCACCCCCGGCAACACATGCAAGTTTTTGGCGTTGATAACGGTAGCCGCACTGGCCCCGCTCAGATCCCCAATGTCAGCAATCAAGCCGTTTTTTATCCCAACATCCCCCTGCGCTGCCTGTCCCCAAGGCAACATCAATGTCCCGTTTTGAATCAGCAGATCAAAAGTCATCAACAGTCCCCCTTGCACAAACAGAGGCCATAGGATACAACGGCGCCAAAAAGAAAGCTATTGAAAAAACCATGGAGAAAACCATGGGGGACAGCAAAGTGTCAGCAAAGCATCTTGACAGCCCCCCGAAAGTTGTTTACACACACCACACTCCCTTGATTCTTGGGCTTTGTGCGGTGCGCGGCCTTTTGTTGGTTATGGGGGTGTAGCTCAGTCGGTTAGAGCGCTGCCCTGTCACGGCAGAGGTCGCGGGTTCGAGTCCCGTCACTCCCGCCATTCCCTTGAAAAATGTGTTTTGGTTATGGCGTACTGGATTTTGAAATCAGAGCCCCACGTTTACCCTTGGGATCAGATGGTGCGGGACGGCATCACCCCATGGGACGGGGTGCGCAATTATCAGGCCCGCAATTTTATGAAACAGATGGTGGTGGGGGATTTGGCCTTTTTTTATCATTCGGGGGCCCAGCGCTGTATTGTGGGGTGGGTGTCTGTGTGTCGCCCCTATTATCCCGATGTTCAGGAACCGGATTTTGGGAATGTGGATGTGCAGGTGGTGGCGGCTCTGCCCCGTCCCGTGACGCTGGCGATGCTTAAGGGCGACCCTGTCCTCTCCACTATCACCATGGTGCGGCAATCGCGTTTGTCGGTTTCCCCCATCACGCAGGATGATTTTTTGCACATTCAACATCTTGGGGGGGTGAGATTATGACCAGCCACGCGCTCCCCCCGTTGTTTGTGGCGGGAACGGATACGGGGGTGGGCAAAACCTTTGTGTCCGCGTGTTTGATGCACATCGCCGATGCCCATTACTGGAAGCCCTTTCAAACAGGTCCTGATGACGATACCCGCATGGTGCATAACCTGTCAGGATGTTCGGCGTTCCGTATCCTCAGGCCCTTTGTATCGCTGGCGGCCCCCTTGGCCCCCTTGCATGCGGCAGAGCGCGAGGGGTTTGTTTTTGATCCCGCCGATGTCATCCCACCCCCGCATCCCTTCTTGGTGATTGAGGGGGCTGGCGGCATCATGGTACCCTTGGCCCCCCGTGTTGTCACGCTGGATCTGATGGTGCGGTGGGGTGTGCGTGTGTTGCTGGTGGCGCGGAGTACCTTGGGCACCCTGAATCACACCCTGCTCACCTTACGCGCTTTGAAAGACGCTGGCCTGTCCTGTCTGGGCGTTGTCATGGTGGGCCCTCCCGCCCCCCATAATGTTAATGCCATTGAGGATTTTGGGTATGTACCCGTTTTGGCCACCATTCCCTTTGATGAGGGCGGCGATCTGCGGGCGGCTGTGAAAGGCGCTGCACCGTCTTTAAAGCCTGCCCTAGAGCTGTGGGGGTGTCCCTTGGCGGGGGGGGAAGATCCAACATCGCTTTAACCAAAACGTGCCCCATAAGGTCACGAAGGTCCGAAGAGCTTGGCAAAAGGATAAGGGGGGGCATTCAAAGGATACCGGCACCGACACCACGCGAATGCCGTTGTCACGGGCCAAAACACTGACAAAATCAAAAACCCCATGATAGGGGGGCAGACTGTGAACATCTTGCCGCGCCATCAGAATCAGACGGCCAAAACCCACACGATCCCCCAAAAACGTACGCCGCAACGCCCCCAGAGTTGTATACAGGGCCCGTGATACCAAGGCACCCTCGGGCCTTTCCCGTCCCATGGCCATGATGGGAAACCCCGCAAAGGATTCATGTTTGGCCGCCTGCCACAGGGCACGAATGTCCGCTGGTGTGGCCGCATCGGGCGCCAAAACAACCCAATCGGTACTCAGAGTTGCAAGCACTTTAAACACATCCGCCGTGTTTTCGGGGTCATGGATCAGCACCGTATCCACCGTGGCTATATCGTCCCAGACGGCTTGGGCCAAAGGACTTTGCGCGGTGCAAAGAATAGAGAGCGTGGGTTTGGGTTTAGGCATTGTGAAGATAGTCCCTTTTTGATACCATGTGCCACATTTTTCTGGCCCTGTCGATGCGTTAAGGAGGCATCCCATGAAAACAAGCACGCGGGTTTTATGGTTTGTGGGCTTTGCCCTGATCTTTTTGATTTTAATTTACGGACTCAAGGGGATGTTGCTGCCCTTTGTGCTTGCCACCATTTTGGCCTATCTGCTGAATCCTGTTGTCTCTGTGATGGAAAAAAAACGCGTGCCTCGGTGGCTGGGCACGGTGCTGGCGGTGGTGGGTACGTTGGCGGTGATTGTGGTGTTTTTGGGATCCATTGTGCCCGTGTTGTCCGTTCAGGGGGCCACATTGGTGCATAAGCTCTCCGAGCTGGATTATTCCTTTGAAAACATTTTGGTGTCGGTGAAAACGTGGTTGGAAACCACCATGGGCATTCATTGGGACGGCAGCGTTCAAGCTCTATCGCCCGAGGGCTTAAAAACATGGGTCACCAGCAAAGGGGATGAAGCCCTTGCTTTTGCGGGCAATGTTGCCCATGGGGTCTTGCTACGGGGGTTTGTGTTGGTGGATGTGCTGTCCATTATGGTGTTAACCCCTATTTTGACGTTTTACATGCTACGCGATTGGCCCGTTTTTGTGGCCAACATTGAATCCTTGTATCCCATTGACATGAAAGGCGAGCTTTTGGCCCTACAACGCCGCATCGATGGGGCATTGTCTGGGTTTATTCGGGGGCAAACGCTTGTGTGTATCAGTTTGGGGAGTTTTTATGCCCTGTTCCTTAGCCTCGCGGGGCTGGATTTTGGGTTGGTGATTGGGTTTTTCAGTGGGATGGTGTCCTTTATTCCCTATGTGGGCACGTTGCTGGGGGGGATTCTCAGTTTGGGGGTGGCGTTGTTGCAGTTTGGGTTTGATGACATGGGGCGCGTGGGCACCGTGGCCCTGATTTTTCTGATTGGCCAGTTTGTTGAGGGGAATATCCTCAGCCCCAAGTTGGTGGGGGATCGGGTCAATTTGCACCCCGTTTGGATTATTTTTGCCCTGTTTGCGGGGGGGAGTTTGGCGGGATTTCTGGGTGTTTTGGTGGCTGTGCCCACGGCGGCTGTTTTGGGGGTTCTGGTGCGCTTTGGCATTGAAAAATACAAGGCCAGCACGCTTTATTTAAAACATCGCTCCTGAACATACACCCTCAGGACATGATGCTCCCCCAACCGTTTTCTTTGTCGTTTCCCCAAGTGTTGTCGGAAAAGCCCTTTTGCGTGGGTCAGGCCAACGCACAGGCCATCGCGTGGATTGCGCGGTGGCCAGACTGGCCCAAGCGGGGATTGTACCTGTACGGGCCGCCAGCGTGCGGCAAAACTCACTTGGCCAGCCAATGGGCCAAAACGGCGGGGGCGTTGGTGCTGCATGGGCCACAGGTTCACGATGCCTTTGTGGGGTCTTTACCCCAAAGGCCAGAGTCCGCCTTTGTGCTGGAGGATATTCATCAGGTCCCCCGTGATGTGGATGTGCTGCATCTTTTGAATCAATGGTCAGAAAACAAAAGCTTTTTTATCCTCACCAGCCGCGTCCCCGCCCCGCAGTTGCCGTTTCGCCTGCCGGATCTAACGTCTCGCCTGCGGGCTCTGCCCAGTGTGGCGATGTTGGATCCGGATGATGCTTTGTTACAAAAAACCTTGGCCGCCCATTTTGCCGCCCGTGGCCTGCACGTGGCGCCAGAGGTTCTGGCCTATTTATACCCGCGCATGAATCGCAGTTTTCAGGCCGTTTGCGATATGGTGGATCAACTGGATCAGGCCTCTTTGTTGTACCAAAAAGAGATTTCTATTCCCTTTGTGCGTAATGTGTTGGAATGCGGGGGGGGGATCAGGGAACAGGGTAGACCTTAGCACGCTTCTGTATCGTCAGCCCATCATCCCGCTTCGTTCTGTGACGCCTAATCAGGGCATTGCGCTCCGTTATAGTATTTCCACTTTATTCCCGTACTGGCCTGCGAACGGTGCCTAGCGTCGCTCACCTAGATTCACTAGGCATCGCTCCGCTAGACTTGTTCTCGGCTCAGTACGAAAATAAATTGAAAACACATACATCCAAAATCTTACTCGTATTCATATCCCGTTATAATGTGTTCTTATCCCCTCTGTCGCCAAGCAGCAGCCAGCCCGCCAAGGCCCATCATGGCAAAGGATGTCCATAACAACGTCATCCCTGGCCGGATGTGCACGCGTACGGACATGTGCCCGCCGTCCTCGGACGCGCCCGCCAACAGATACCCCTGATCCTGCCACAGGGTGCGGGTCAGGGTCATTTCCGATGTTACCGTTTTTCTGGCTTTGTAGTACCGTTTGGACAGCATCAGGGTGCTTTGCTGGTGATCTTTGATACGGTCCACCTCAGCCAGCAGGGCGGTGTATAGGGGGAAATCTTGCGTGAAAACCCGTCGCAGAATCAAGGTTTCCCCCTGCATGGTGACGGGCGTGTTGGGTGTTAAATCCAAAACCTCATCCCTTTGGCCGTAGCCATAACCCAAAATGGCAATGGCAAACAACGGCATGGCCAAATGGCCCAGCGTTCGGGCCCATTTTACCCGCCGTGCCTCTGCCAGTACGGACACCAACAGGCTTGCGGGCAACAACGCCCATAACCGCGCCCATCCGCTCAGGGGTAACACCACCGCCAAGATCACGGCCAGAATCAGCGTGATGCCGAGGGTGGTTATGGTCCAAAACCTCACCCCCCCAGGCAGCAACACCAACACCCCCACAGACAGGGCCATCAGGGGCAACACCGTTTGATTATAGAACCCAGCCCCCACGGACAGGGCACGATCAAAGGCCACCATGGCAAAAAACGGATAAAACAACCCCAACGCCACCAAAGCCGCCGTGCCCAGCACCAGATAATTTTGCAGCCCCATCAAAAAGGGACGGGATCCCAACGCCACGGGGGGATCTTGCACGAGGCCAATGGGGGACCTGCGCCACATCACCGCCACAAAAACACTATAAATCATCAGCATAATCAATAGGAAAAAACCCTTGAAGGTATCCGAGACAAAACTATGCACCGAAATCAATAATCCCGACCGCACCAGAAACGTCCCCAGCCAGCACAAGATCCACGCCAGAAAACTATACACCAAGGCGCATCGGTAAAAGGTATGGCGGGCTTTCCCCTGCGGCGCGGCATGCAGCAAGGCCGTTAAGACCAACCACGGCAACAAGGACGCATTTTCCACTGGATCCCAAAACCACCATCCGCCCCAGCCCAATTCGCGGTAGGCCCACCATGCTCCAAGGCCAATGCCAATACCCAGCACGCTCCATGCCAGCGCGATGGTCAAACGCCACAAACGCATCAGAGACGGCTGGACGGGAAAAGGCTGCGTCAACAACCCGCAGGCCACAACACTCACCAAGGCCGTTAAGGCATACCCCGCAAACAAAATCGGGGGATGAATCAACAGCCCCTGATCGTGCAACAGGGGATTCAGGCCCAAGGGCATTTCCCCCGCAGTGGGGGCAAAGGGAGACCCCGTGAACAGCAAATACGTCCCCATCAAAAACCCCACAAGGGCATGACAGCGATGGGCTTGCCGCTGAAAGAGGCGGGGGGTATCGGTTTTCCGCAAAAAGACCATACCCGCCGCGCCGATCATGGCCCACCACAACAGCAGGGATCCCTGATGATTCGCCCAGCTTGACGCCAAACGGAACAGCCAATGATCCCCGTGGGCTCCGCTTTCCGCCACCAAGGCCAACGACACATCCGATAACGCAAAGGCCCCCAGCAAAATCCCATAACACACCGACGGCAGCACAGACTGGACCCGCCACATCCACGGATGGGGATTTAACAAGGTTGCAAAGGCCACAAGAGAGGCCAGCCACAACGTGACTTCACCCAAAAAACCAATCAATGGCCGCCTCCCTCTGATTTGGGCTTGGGCTTGGATTCAGGTTTAGGGGGGGCTTTGGCCTCGTTTTTTGTGTCTTTATCCGTTTTTTCGCCGTGGTTTTCCCCTTTGGCTCCCTCTTTTTTGGCGTCATCGGCTTTGGCTTCAGGGGCGGGCTCTGGTTTGGGGGCATCCAGAAACAGGCGCCCCTGATACGACAGAGGGACAAAGGTCAGTTGGGGATGGGTTTTGGGCAGATTTTTCACCCATGCCTGAACATTTTCAAACACAATGGGATAGGGGGGCAAAATGCCCACCGCATAGCCCTGTTTCAGGGCGGTTTGGGCCAGTGTTTTAAAAAAGGCCTCTCGGTTTTCAATGGATTCCAAACGCAACGTCACGCGGGCATAGGGCAGGTCGCTATTTTTCCATCGGTTTTCATTAACGGTGGCCTGCGTACCTTCGGCGGCGTCCACGTACATCAAGCCCCGCGTGGTCATTTGGGACAAAATCAAATCCATCAGGGGCGCATCATAACGGGCCAACTTTCCCATCATGGGAATCACCCCGATATAGCCCTGTGCTGTGGCCATTTGCTGGAACATCATCTCTTGGTTTTTTTCGGGCAGGTTGCTGGTCAGCAGGGCCATGCTTCCCGGATCGCTATAGGGGTAATTGCGTGTCTCCATGGCCAAGGATAACAGGGCTTCAAACCCCCCTTGGCGGGCGTTTTGCATTTGGGAAAACACTTCCTCGGCATAGGGGTTAAAGGCCAAGGCCACACCCGATGGCAAAAGGGTTTTGGCCTGATCCAACAGCGTGGGATTCATGCCCATTTGTTCCACCACCAAAGAGACCGTGGCATAAGGGAGCTCTGCTGGCCATAAATCAGCGCGTGCATAGACTTGCCACGGGGTGCGATCCGCCCCCGTTCCCCGCTTGGGCACAAAACCAAAGGCACTGCGTTCCACCAAATCTTGCGCCACAGCCCCAAAGGATGGCGGCGGCGGGGTTTTGGTCTGGACTTCAGGCGCAGATTCGGCTTCGGGGGCGGGTTCAGAAGACGGGAGGTCCTCCAAAGATGCGGGCGCGATGCTTTCAAGGTGCTTCAGGGCCTGTGACGTGTCGTCTGTGTCCTGAAACACAAACAAAAGAAGGGCCACAAATCCCAAAAACCCTATGTTGGCTACAATAATGACCCACGGGACCAAACGAGAGACCACAAAGGAAAAGAATCGGCGGATCACAGGGCTTGTTCATCATCAACTTTGCGCTCACGGGCCCGCGTTAAAATGGCGTCTTCCATCTGCGTGGCCATGGCGGCGTTGGGTTTTTGATCCACCCATGCGCCCTGTTTGGTGCCGCGTTTCTGCTGGAAAATGGTGACTTTGATACCGCTGGCTTGCAGACTCTTGGATGTGATAAAGGCATTGATTTTAAACCTCTCGTTTGGTTTTTCAGGCATGGCATACCAATCGGTGATGATGACCCCGCCAAAGGGATCCGCCGAAACAAGCGGCATAAACGACACAGTATCCAGCGTGGCTTTCCATAAATACGCGTTCACCCCAATGCCATTATCTTCCGCCGAGGCCCTATCTTTGGAATCGGGGCCAAACAGCGTGATGCCTTTTTCATTGTTGGTGATGGTGCCGACCTTTTCCCGACGTTTGCCAGTGTCCCCTTTGGGATAGGTGGGATCTGTTTTGATATCAGGGGTGCTGCACGAGATCAGCACAACAGAACAACACATCAGCAACGCAAATCGTAAAGCCGTCATAAGTCCATGCTTTCATGATGAAGTTTTTTTAATCAGGGGCAATCCCCCTAACCCCGACTATACGACCCTTGCCCCCCCTTCGCAAGAGACAAGAGAGAAGAACACCCCAGAGACGCACACCTTGAATCCAAGAGGCAAATCCTGCTACCCAGCCTTTCTTCCCTCACAAAAGCTGGAGGATGGAGAGACTCAACACAGGTTCACCTATAATCCTCAGTGTCGAAAGGCCCGAATATCCGTAAACACCATGGCCGCCCCGTGGGCGTCGGCGGCGGCAATGACGTCTTCATCGCGCTTGGATCCCCCCGGTTGGACGATGGCCGTAGCCCCCGCTTTCATGGCGGCAATTAAACCATCGGCAAAGGGGAAAAATGCGTCCGAGGCCACCACAGATCCCTGCGTTTCTGCATTTTCTTTACCCAGATGGGCGGCAATATCCTGCGCCTTTTGGGCAGCGAGGCGGGCGGCGTCAACGCGGCTCATTTGTCCCGCACCGATGCCGACGACGATGCCGTTTTTGGCGTACACAATGGCGTTGGATTTCACATGCCGCACCACCCGCATGGCAAAGAGCAGATCCCGCATTTCCCGCGGGTTAGGGGCACGTTGTGTTACCACGCGAAAGGTGTTGGGATCATACTGGGCCAAATCCCGATCTTGTAGCAAAAATCCACCGCTGAGGGTCTGGTGAAACCATCCATCCTGCGTTTTGGGCAACAGGCCCCCTGTGATCAACACCCGTAGGGACCGCTTGGCCGAGAGAATCACCTCGGCTTTGTGGCTGATGCTGGGGGCAATAACGGCTTCGAGAAAATGGGGGGACAAAGTTTGGGCCGTGGCTTCGTCCAATTCCGTATTAAAGGCCACAATCCCCCCAAAGGCACTGATGGGATCGGCATGGTAGGCTTCTTTGAAGGCCTCCGCAAGTAAGGTAGGATGGGACGCAACGCCGCAAGGGTTGGCATGTTTGATGATGGCTGCCGTGGGTTCCGAAAACTCAGATACCAAAGCAAAAGCCGCGTCGGCATCGTTCAGGTTGTTATAGCTTAGGGCTTTGCCCTGAAGTTGTTTGGCCTGCGCTGGACAAAACACGGGGGTATCGGTGATATACAGGGCCGCCCGCTGGTGCATGTTTTCACCGTAACGCAGAACTTCTTGCAAGCGGCCGACCTCCAGATGGGTTTTGGGGAAGGCTTCGCCCCTGTGCTTGGTAAACGCCCCCGCAATCATGGCATCATAGGATCCTGTATGGGCGAAGGCCTCTTGTGCCAAGCGACAACGCAGGGCTAAATCTGTGCATCCTCTCTGGGATTCCATGGCCTGTAACAAATCTCTATAATGATTGGGGGACGTGGCCACCACAACATCATGATAATTTTTAGCCGCAGCCCGAATCATGGCCGGCCCCCCCACATCGATTTTTTCGATGCAGGCCTGCCAAGGATGCCCCCCCTTGTAAACGTCCGCAAAGGGGTAAAGATTCACCACCACCAGATCAATGGGGGCGATCCCATGTTTTTCCATATGTTCTTGATGAACGGCATCCCGCCGTTTGGCCAAAATACCCCCATGAATTTTAGGGTGCAACGTCTTGACGCGGCCATCCAAAATTTCTGGAAATTTGGTGACATGGGACACATCCGTAACGGGCAAGCCCTCAGCCTTTAATGCCTCTGCCGTGCCCCCTGTGGACATGATGGACACACCATACCCCACCAGCACCCGCACAAAATCCATCAGTCCTGTTTTATCAGAAACGGAAATTAACGCCGATGTGATGGGAATCAAAGAGTTTTCAGGCATAACATATCAAAAAACAATCAAAAGACAAGGTATGGATGCTTGATACTGGACCTGCACCGTTTGGCCCCTTATATACCCTGAAAGGGGGAGGATATGCAAGGGGGGTGTATGCGTTCACGGTATGAGTCCATTGCGTGCGATGGCCGCGACATAATGCCTATGGATACTCTCCAGCCCCATTTTGAATGGTATACATCAAAAAAAAACCCGTTCACACCTTGCATAAACAAAAACAGCATCGTATAAGGGAACTCTTTCATTAACCAAATCAAAGGCATTGTTCATGCAAAATCAGAAGACACAGCAACACTCTCAATCCAAGGAATCCTTTGGCGCGTTGCTGGATGAAGTTTTAGGCGCAGAGGGCAAAATTGAGGGCTCTGTTTTACGCGGTCACGTGATGGATTTGTTCGGGGGGTTCGCCCTGATCGAAGTGGGTTTAAAATCCGAAGGCATGGTTCCCCTACAGGAATTCGAGCAAGCTGACGGCAAAACTCCCGCCATCGGCGATGAGGTGGACGTTTATGTGGACCGTTACGAGGACCGCGACGGGGCCATTGTGCTAAGCCGTGAAAAGGCCCGCCGTGAAGAGGCGTGGATCGAGCTGGAAAAATCCTACGCCAAGGACGAGCCCACCACGGGAAAAATTTTCAGCCGCGTCAAAGGGGGCTTAATGGTGGACCTACAGGGGGCTGTGGCCTTCTTGCCCAACAGTCAGGTGGATGTGCGTCCCATTCGGGATTTAACCCCGCTGATGAACATCGAGCAACCCTTTCAAATCCTGAAAATGGACAAAAAACGGGGCAACATCATCGTATCCCGCCGCGCCATCTTAGAGGAATCCCGCACCGAAGCCCGCGAAGAATTCCTGAAAAACATTATCGAGGGCCAAGTGGTCAAGGGTGTGGTGAAAAACATCACCCGCTTTGGGGCCTTTGTGGATCTGGGGGGTGTGGATGGATTGCTGCACGTCACCGATATTTCATGGCGCCGCGTCAATCACCCCAGCGAAGCCCTAGAAATCGGCCAAACCATCGAGGTTCAAATCACCAAAATCGACCCTGAAACCAAACGCATTTCTCTGGGTATGAAGCATCTGGAGGAAGACCCATGGAAAGTGGCTGTCACCAAATTCCCCGTGGGTACAAAACTCACAGGCCGCATCAGCAGTGTCACCGATTATGGGGCCTTTGTTGAGCTGGAGCCTGGCATCGTGGGTCTGGTGTATATGTCCGAAATTTCTTGGGCGGATAAAAACCCCGATCCCAAAAAAGTTGTCACCATTGGCCAAGATGTAGATGTGATGATTTTGGATGTGGACACTGATAAACGCCGCATCAGCTTGGGGATGAAACAGTGTCAGGAAAACCCCTATAAACGCTTTGCGGATGCACACCCTGAGGGCAGCCCGATGCAGGGGGTTGTGGTGCGTACCTATAATACCAAGGTTTTGGTTGAGCTGGATGGGGGCATCCGTGGCACCTTAAACGCCGATGATATCACCCCCCAAGGATCAGGGGCCGAAGCCCTAAAAGCCATTGCCAAAGGCGATGTTCTCACCGTATCGGTATTAAAGGTGGAGCCAGCGGAAATGTCCGTGACGTTGGGATACACTGCGCCGGATCAAGGGGCTGTTCTCCCTTCTCCTGCCAAAGCTGCCGAGGGTTCTTCTGCCTCTGCGCCCACGGTCAAGTTGAGAAAGGGCGATATCATCACCTGTACCGTGTCCGATATCAAAGAGGCGGGAATTCATGTGACTGTCTCTGGTTTGGATCAGCCAGTATTTATCAAGCGCTCCGATTTGTCCCGCGATCGCGGCGAACAGCGTCCCGATCGCTTTGCCAAGGGCGAAAAGATCGACGCATTGATCACAGCCCTGAATCTTTCCAAGCAAGAGATCACCTTGTCCATCAAAGCCCGTGAAATCAAAGAGGAAAAACAAATGATGGCCGAGTATGGATCCGCCGATAGTGGTGCCAGCTTGGGTGATATTTTGGGTCCTGCCATTAAAAACAGTGCCAAAACATCGAAAGATGCATCATCCTAATCATAGGGCGGGATAGGGGGAAAGATCCTCTCTTTCCCCTGCCCGTGGTATGCCAGTATTGCCAGTATTGTTTGAATATAAAAAAGGACATCTTGTATGAAACGCTCTGAACTGATTGATTCCCTGTGCAAGGAGAACCCTCACCTTACCGCCAAACAGGTGGAAGAAGCCGTGGTTTTGTTTTTTGAAGATATCACAATGGCTCTTGCCCAGAATGGCCGCGTGGAGCTGCGGGGGTTTGGATCCTTTGCCGTGCGTCATCGCGCCGCCCGTAAAGCCAGAAATCCCAAAACTGGTGAATCTGTCTTTGTTCCTGCCAAAGCCACCCCCTTTTTTAAATCTGGAAAAATCTTGCGGGATCGATTGAATCCTAAAAATTCTTAATGACTATTATGAAGGCACTGCGTGATCTCGTAGGTATGAAGGTTGTTTTGAATTTAGGCCCCTTTCCATCGATGTTCCCTGCCTACAACGTTTTCGGGTTATAGGGGCCTATGACATGGATTATTGCCAATTGGAAAATGCAGGGCAGTGTTTCTGCCCTGCGTGCTTTTGCTGAGGGGTTGGTGCCCTTAGTTTCCACGCTTAGCCGCGTTCAGGTGGTGGTGTGTGTCCCGTTTCCCTATTTGCTGTTGGCCCGTGACATGTTTCAGGGAACGGGTGTTTTTTGGGGGGCGCAGGATGTCTCCCCCCTGTCGAATGGCCCCCATACGGGAGATGTCAGTGCTGCCATGTTGCAAGATGTGGGGGCCACCCACGTCATTGTGGGCCATTCCGAACGCCGCCGCGATCATGGTGAGAGGGGAGCATGGGTTCATGACAAAGCCCTTGCAGCCAAAGCCCATGGCATCGTGCCGATCCTGTGTGTGGGGGAAGCTGAGGGCCAAACCCAGCGCGTCATTACCCGTCAGGTGCACGAGGCTTTGGGGGAAGACGGGGCACTGGCAGGATCCTTAATGGCCTATGAGCCCCTGTGGGCCATTGGCACGGGTAAGACTGCCGATGGGGCGACCATCGCCACGATGCACCGCCACATTGCCCACATCGCCCCCCATCATCCTGTTTTATACGGTGGTTCTGTGACGGCGGATAATGTGGGGACCATTGTAAACCTGCCCCATGTTTCTGGGGTTTTGGTGGGGGGTGCTAGTGTGCGGATGGAGACGTTCGCGCCGCTTCTGCTGGCCGCGCATAAAGCCCGAGAATCAGCATAACCAAAATGAACGCCGCATTCACCTGATGCCAAGACGCTGCCCATAAGGGCACCTGTCCCAAAACAGTGATGGCCCCCAACGTGACCTGTAGCATCACCAAACACAAAAGCCCCCAGCGTTTTTCCTGTATTCCATAAAACACCGTGGCCCCCAAAAAACCAAACGCCAGAACGCGGTGGATCCATTGGACCGCCGCTGGATCCTCAAACAGCACAGGGGCCGCTGTGACCTCTGGCGGCATCCAATGGCCATTCATCAGGGGAAAGGTATTATACACCATGCCCCCATTCAGCCCTGCCACCAACGCCCCTACCATCATGGTGGGAATAAAAAGCCCCAAAAGAACCCACAGACCCAAGGGCTTTGGTCGAGATGCTGGGGGCATGGCCTGCCAGCGTAGCTTTGCCCATTCCCGCACAATCAGACCCAAAACAATCAAAGCCAAAGACAGATGCATCATCAGGCGATAGGGACTGACATCCGTCCGATCCACCAAGCCACTTTTGACCATATACCACCCCATATAGCCCTGAAGACCCACCAAAAGGGGCAGCATTGCCAAACGTCGCAAATCCGCAGGGGGCAGCAGACGCCGCAGCCAGATGATCAGAATGGGCAGGGCCACAATCAAACCCGTTAAGCGACCCAGAACGCGGTGAATAAACTCCCACCAATAAATGCCTTGGAATTCAGATAGGGACATGCCTCGGTTAATGTGTTGGTATTCTGGGGTGGCTTGATAGGCCACAAAGGCCTCTTCCCATGCCTGATGGGAGACTGGCGGCACCCACCCCGTAACAGGGTTCCAAGTCACCATGGACAGCCCCGATTCCGTCAAACGGGTGATTCCCCCCACCAGAATCATCAGGACCACCATGACGCCGCAAGCCACAAGCCATCCCGAAAGCCAGCGCGGGTACAGGAGGGGGGCGGTCATGGCAGGATCCTTGTTGCAAAGGTTTAGAAGACTTCTGGCTGGATGGTGTCCTTTTTTTCGATCATTTCCACTGTAGGACCTGCGGCAAAGATCATATAAAGCAGCACTGCAACCACCAAAAAGCCAGTGAACAGGGGAATTTTGACGGAAAGATCCATTTTCTTCTTACGCATGAGACGCTCTTTTATGATTTGATCGGTTAACAAGGCCCCACTATAAAACCTGAGAAGGCCTGTGTCATCTTTTTCCTCAATGTTTTTTTAAGTGTGTTTTGTCAAAACGTGAGGGGTTGTGTTTCCCATGATCCCTGCCAGACACACCCCCTCCGCCCCATAGGTGACAATCCCCCGGGCCCCTGCGCGTTTGATGGACAACAGGGCTTCGTGGTAGAGGGCCGCAAAGGGGGTGCCCGTTTGCTGGGCCAGTGCGTGCAACATGGCATATTCACCACTGACGTGATAGGCCAACACGGGCACCGTGGTACTTTGGCTGAGGCGATAGAGCACATCCAAATAAAATGTGGCGGGTTTGACCATCAGCATATCGGCGGATTCGGCGATATCCTCGGCGGCCTCGCGCAGGGCCTCCCCCGCGTTGGCGGGATTCATCTGATAGGTTTTTTTATCCCCCCGCAACACCCCCCCACTGCCCACCGCATCCCGAAAGGGTCCGTAGAGGTGCGATGCAAACTTGGCCGTATACGATAACAACAAAACCCCAGAAAACCCCGCATCATCCAACGCCGCCCGCAGGGCCCCAATCCGACCATCCATCATATCCGATGGGGCAATCACATCCACCCCCGCGCGGGCCAGAACAAGGGCTTGGGCCACCAAGGCCTGCACCGTGGCATCATTATCCACATCCCCCGCCGCATTCAAAACCCCGTCATGCCCATGTGATGTATAGGGATCCAGCGCCACATCCGCCATCACCGCCAAATCGGGCACAGCGGCCTTCACCGCCGCCACAGCGCGGGCGTGGAGATTGTGGGGATTGTGGGCCTCGCCTCCGAAGGCATCTTTAAGCGCAGGGTCCACCACAGGAAACAGCAACACCGCCCGCCCCCCGTTTTGATAAAAAGTACGCGAGCGCTCACAAACTGAAGGGATCGACAAACGGCTTTGGTTCGGCAAACTGTCAATGGGGGTATCCCCATCCCTGTCATGGACAAAATAGGGCTGAATCAGGTCGCTGGGATGCAGACGGACCTCTTGCACCAAATCCCGCATGGCGGGGGTGGATCGTAAACGACGAAGACGGGTGCGGGGAAAACTCACAGCATACCCCGCACAAAGGCCCGCATTTTCATGGGATCCTTGACGCCCCGCACCGTTTCAATGCCGCTGGACACATCCACCGCAAAAGGATGTGTGCGTTCACATACATTCTTCACCGTTTCGGGAGTTAATCCCCCTGACAGAAAAAAGGGAACGTTCACGTTTTGAATCAGGGAAACATCAAACCCCCGTCCATTGCCCCCGGGCAGGGTATCGGTGGGGGCGGGCTTGGCGTCAAACAACCAGAAATCCGCCGCACTGGTGCGGGGTACATCCTGCGGCGCTACGATGGCAAAGGCCTTAATCACCTGTTTCGCGAACACTCTTTTAATGTGAGTGATCGTTTGTTCATTTTCATCACCGTGCAGCTGCCAGAGGTCGGGTTTAATGAGGGCCGCAATGGATTCATAAAGGGCGGGGGGGGCATTGACGGTCAGGGCCACGACTTGTATCCCGTGGGCACGCGCCACCGCCGCCAGATGCGCCCCCTGAATCAAGGATACCGCGCGGGGTGAAGGGGGATAAAACACCAACCCCACATAATCCACCCCTAAAGCCCCCGCCAGCAAAACATCCGTCGTGCGCGTGAGACCACAAAACTTAATTTTTGTCATAACCCCATGTCCCTGCGGATTTCAGAGAGAACCTTCAGCGGATCCGTCGCCCGCAGCAGGGGGCGACCCATAACCAGATGGGTGGCCCCAGCGGTCATGGCCTCTCCGGGGGTCATGGTGCGGACTTGATCGTCCATGGCCATGTCTGGCAGGCGAATGCCTGGGGTGATGGCCAGAAAATCCTCTGGCAGGGATAGCCCCCCCAAATCCATAGCGGAACACACAATCCCATCCAGCCCTGCATCCCCGCTGAGGTCCGCCAGCCGCCGCACCTGATGAATCAGGGGGCCGTGAATGCCTACGGTGCCCAGCGTTGTTTGGTCCATACTGGTCAGCACCGTCACCCCCAGCAAACGGGGGGGTGCGATGTTCAAGGCCGCGGCCTCTTCATCCGCCGCCTGCCGCGCGGCCCGCAGCATATCCATGCCACCCGCCGCATGCAGGGTGATATACGCCGCGCCCAAGGCCGTCAAAGCCCGCACCGCCGCCGCCGCCGTGTTGGGAATATCGTGGACCTTCACATCCAAAAACAGGGGCACGCCCAGTTCCTGAATGGCCTGAACCCCCACCGGCCCCAGGCGATAAAAAAAGGCCATGCCCAGCTTGACGCCGGCAATTTGGGGGGCCATGCGCCGCACATGCCCCAAATCCCAATCGGGATCATCCAGCGCGAGGAAGATGGGCAGGGGGGACACCATCAGTCCACCCACACCAGACGACATCGTTTCTTTTTGCCCACTTCTAAATAAAGGTCCACATCACCATGGGGGATGTGTCGGGTTACATCGTGGACGGTTTCCCCATTGATTTTAACCCCGCCCTGTTTAATCAAACGCTTGGCTTCACTGTTGCTGTCACAACATGCAAAAGGTGTTTTTTGGGTTCCGACAATGTCTTCGCCCTCGTGCCCTTTAAGGGTCATCAATTCCGTTAGAAAAATCCCATCAGGCCAGTAACTTTTGTAAAGACGAAACGTAAACCAATCCGTGCTTTTGTTGCCAGAAAACGTTTTCTGGGCCGTTTCTGCGGCGGAGATGGCCACCTCCTCCCCATGGCACAGTTTGGTGACTTCTGTGGCCAAGCGGATTTTGGCGGCGTTTAGGGCCGAGCCTGTGGTTTTGGTCAGATCCTCGATCTCTTCCAGAGGCAGGATTGTGAAAAAGCGCAGGAACTTGGCCACATCCGCATCCTCAACATTTCGCCAGTATTGCCAAAAGTCATATGGGGAGGTTTTGTCCGCCGACAACCACACCGCGCCGTCCGCCGTTTTGCCCATCTTGGCGCCGCTGGCGGTGGTCAGCAGGGGGACGGTCAGGGCGTGGGCCGTTTTCCCCTCGAGCCGCCGAATCAAATCCACACCAGAAATCATGTTGCCCCACTGGTCCGATCCGCCCATTTGCAGGATGCAATGTTTGGTTTTGAACAAATGCCAGAAATCATAGGACTGCAGCAGCATGTAGTTGAATTCCAGAAAACTCAGGGTCTGTTCCCGCTCTAGCCGCAGGCGCACGCTGTCAAAGGTCAACATGCGGTTGATGGAAAAATGGGGTCCAATGTCCCGCAGAAAATCAATATACCCCAGCCCCCCCAGCCAATCGGCATTATCCACCACCGTTTCGGCGGTCAAGGCCGGCACCAGACGGTCAATCACCCGCATGATCCCCGCTTTGTTGTTCTGGATGGTGGCATCATCCAAGAGTTGGCGGGCGGTGTCCTTGCCCGAGGGGTCGCCGATCTTGGTGGTTCCGCCCCCAAACAACACTATGGGCTGGTGTCCCGCCTGATGAAAATGCCGCAGCAACATCAGGGGCAACAAACTGCCCACATGCAACCCATCCGCCGTACAATCAAACCCAATATAGGCCCGCTGGCCAGGGGTCAGCAGCCGCTGATCCAATTCATCCAGCCCCGCCCCATCCTGCAACAAACCGCGGGCGGCAAGGGTTTTCAAAAAATGCGATTTGTACGACATCATATGCCCCCTACTGTATCAGGGTTTTGGGGGGATGCAAGGTGATGTGTTAAAAAGTGTGGTGTGTTAAAAAGACCATCTCAACAGCCCCACAACACGCATCACTGGCCCCACGTTTGCCCACAATTGGTGCGAAGGGGGCCCCCCGTCAAAAAAATCCAGTCGTCATCTTTACAGGACTTATAAAAACAGCTATAAGAAAAGGATAAAGGGGTCTTTTGCCTCTTTGACTTGGGCTCCCGTTTGGGGGCCTTTTTTGTTTCCCCGTGCGGTGATGATGACAGTGACGGTGTGGCTATCGCCATGCCGCTGGGGAATTGTTTTTTATCATTTTTTTAGGAGTTATGTTATGAATGCATCTGAAAGCCCTTTTGAAATCAAGGCATTAAATGATGAGATGGGTCATGTCTATGAGGTATTTTGTGAAACCAACGATGAACGTCAGCGGGACTTAGACAAAAAACAGGCCAGTGATCCCTTGGTTGAGGAAAAAATGCGTCGCCTGAACGGTGAAATTGATCGGTTAGAGCAAAAAATGCAAACCATCGCCAACGCCCAAAAGCGATCCACCCGCGGGGCGCCCACGGAAACCTTTGCCAGCAGTGATAATGAAGAGGCTTTGCAGCACAAGGCGGCCTTTCGTCGGTTTTTGAAAACGGGTCAAGATGATGGGCTGTTGTCCCTGCAAACCAAAGCCATGTTGGCCACATCGGGGGCGGATGGGGGATTTTTGGTGCCCAGTCGTCTGCACGAGGAAATTGTGAAGGCCATTGACGCCAACACCCCCTTTCGCAGTCTGTCCCGCATCATCACCATCAGCAACGACAGCGTGGATGTTGTGGTGGATGATACCCTAACGGCGGCGGCGTGGGCGGCGGAAACGGCGGCCCGTCCCGAAACCAACACATCCACCATTCAGAAAATCAACATTCCTGTGCATGAACTGTACGCGCATCCCAAAATTACCCAGCGGTTGCTGGATGATGCGGCCTTTGACGTGGAAAGCTGGATTGCGGAGAAAATTGCTGAAAACATGGGGTTGTTGGAACAAACGGCCTTTATCAGTGGCACGGGGACGGGACAACCTCGGGGCATTCTAACTTATACCGCAGGTACAGGCAGTGGACAGATTGAACAACTGAAAACTGGCGTTGCGGGGGCGTTTGCCGCCACCAATCCAGGGGATATTCTGGTGCGTTTGATGTTGTCTCTGGAAACGCGGTATATGGACAATGCGGTATGGTTGATGAACCGCTCTCTGTTGTCCGATATCCGCACGTTCAAGGATACCACGGGCCAATATCTGTGGCAGCCTGCCTTAAACGGCAAAACCAGCACGACGTTGCTGGGCTATCCTGTGGTTCTGATCGAGCAGATGCCAAACAGAGCGGCGAACAGTTTGTCCGTGGCCTTTGGGGACATTCGATCCACCTATACCATTGCGGATCGCAGCGATATGGCCGTGATGCGCGACCCCTACACCGCCAAGCCCAACGTCATGTTTTATGCCGTCAAGCGCGTGGGTGGGGCCGTGGTGAACACAAGGTCCATCAAACTGCTGGCTTTTGCCGTTTAGAGCAAGACAGGGGACAGAAGGACTACGGGACCCTCTGTTCCCTCCCCCGCTGCCCAGCAGCGGTGAGGGGTGCATTTTTTTAACGACGACAATCATTCGTGGATTTTATTTTGATTACATATTTTGGTTTTTTTTAGGGTTGCACCCCTCTCCCCTGCTCTCCCCTGCTGGTTTTAGATATTTGTTTTTTATGGATTTATAGGATGGTTTTATGCCCCTGCCCGATAGCGTTGTTTTGCGTTTTGTTACGGCCATCAGCGATGTGGAAGCGCATCTGGTGGCGGTGGCCGCGCGTCATAAAAAGGATTTTTTGGGCGCTATGTCGGCCCGTTATGGTCCTGAAGAGGCGGGGAAAGGCTGGCTGGACGATGAGCCGTACCTGCGGTTTTTGGTCACCACCTACGCCGGCCAGTTTTATGGCACCATGACGCGGGTTGTTAGGGTTATGAAAAAGCGCCCTAAAAAAGCCAAGCGGCGGGGGAAAAAGACGGTGGGATTTGCCTTTCCCACGGCCCGAGGGCATTTTCTGGTGAAGGCCTTTGATCCACGCAAGCCCATGGACCCCCAAGCGGAACAGCGGATTTCTGCAGAGATGAAGCGGCTGGATCAGCGATTTTTGAGGGCCCTGGACCTGTACCGCCAGCAGGCCGTGGGCTGTGAAACCTATATTTGGCGTTCGCAAGATGACGATCGGGTCCGCGCCCGCCATGCAAAGTACGACGATCAGGAATTCCCCTATAGCCGCCCGCCTGAGGATGGGCATCCGGGGCAGGCCTACGGCTGTCGCTGCACGGCGGAGCCAGTTTGGCCGGAGGCTCTGTCAGATCAGTCTGAAAACCTGAATCCAGATGCGGATAAGCAAGTGTCTGTTTTGTTGACAAACATTTGGTTGTTGCTGGGCTCGATAACGCTGGGGGGTGTGCTGAACGTCCCCAAAGCGTTGGGGTATGCGGGGCGGATTGTCAGCGCGGCCCGCGCTTTGCTGCGGTCCAGTCAAAATTTAATGGGACGTATTCGCGATGCCCAAAAACGCTCCGCCCTAGAAAAAGACCAACAAGCCGCCCAAAAAGCCATTGAAAAGATGGAAACACAGGTTAAGGAGGCGACGCCGAAAAATCCCACAGGCAAGACGGATAAGGAAATTCGGGATATCGCGGAGAAGATTGCCAAGGGGCATTCTTGGGACAAACATGTTATCAAGAAAGATGAGTATCCCGAAATCAAAACGAAAGAAAAATTTTCTAGACATATCAAAGATGTTATGAGGGATCCTACAGAATTTCATGACCGTGTTGATGGGGAAAAATTCCCCAGAAACCGTGAAATTTATGGGGATGAAAAAAGTGGAACAGTGGTTATTTATGATCCTGTTCGTAAGGATTTGGGAACGGCGTTTCGGCCAAGAGATGGGGTGCGTCAATATATTGATGACTTTTTAAATCAAGAAAGAAACGAAATTGCAAAATTAAAAGCCAAGAAAGGAGTGGTAATGTCGAAAATGGTTTTACCGCATGAAGGGGCCAAGCTTATTGATTGGATGACAAATAACGATCACTTCTTGTTGTCTGGCTCGATCCTTATTGCTGCCAGTGTTTATGAGTGGGATCCAGGAGATACAGGGTATTCAAAGCAAGCTATAAGAGCGTTGAGAGACAATCTGTATTTATCATATGTTGTTGAAGACAAGCCTTTTTATTTGACCGACGAAGAGATCTACGCCCTGAGTCATGCCCATGATGTGGGAATAGAAGAAGGAGATAAAGACGATTATGAAATCATGACAGGTCATGATTTCTCCGAAGCCCTCGCCCTGCAGAAAAAATTGCATGCGCATTTGGCGGAGATGAAGGGAGCAAAGGGTTGATCCATTAACGGGGGGGGATGACGTGGGACAATCCCCCCGCCGACGGCCACCCGGGGGATGCCTTTGATTGCCGGTGCACGGCGGAGCCTGTGTTGCCTGATATCCTGCCCTTGGATCCTGATCCGCCGGAAATTTTCGATGAAGAGTGGGCGGCGCTGGGGCTGGATGTTGCGTTGACGTTGGCCTTGACGGTCTTGGCAGCGTATACGGGGGGTGCGGCAACGCCGCTGCTGCTGGCGCGGGCGGCGCGGTTGGCTTCTCGCATGCGGGGGGGCCTATCAGACCGCAGCTCGTTTGCTCCGCAACATTAAGGACCCCAAAACGAGGGAGAGTT